>NZ_JANLOH010000109.1:0-241561 GCF_025466155.1 Pseudomonas sp. 13B_2.1_Bac1
GAATTCCGAAACCCCTGTCTGCTAGCGCAGACAGGGGTTTTGTCGTTTATGGGAAGATGGAAATCTCTGTGGTTCGAACCCCTGGGCATTCGAGAGAGGCAATCCAAAGGGCAACCCATATTGCAGACACAAAAAAGCCAGTGCCTGCTATCAGGCACTGGCTGGGTTTGAACGCTATCGGATTAGAACTGGTAACTCAGTGTTGCGCTGACGTTGCGTTCTTCCCCCAGATAGCAGAAGTTCAGGCTGGCACAGGAGGCTACATACGTCTCGTTGGTCAGGTTATTGGCATTCAGCCGCACATCTACACCCTTCAAGCCGACCTTGCCTAAGTCGTAACCCAGCGAAGCATCAAACAAGGTGTAGGACGGTACCTTCATGGTGTTCTCCGCATCTGCCCAACTGTACCCGACATAGCGCACACCGGCTCCAAGCCGCAATCCGTCCAAGGCGCCACTATCGAATTTGTAGTCCGCCCACACCGAGGCCATATGACGTGGTGCCTGTGTCGGCGAGTTGCCCTTGTTCTCAATCACGTTGTCCGCGGTACTCAAGGTACTCACCATCGACTTGGAATACTCGATGTCGGTGAAGGTGTAGCTACCCAAGACCTTCAGGTTATCGGTTAGCTGCATATGAGCCTCCAACTCCAACCCCTGAGAGCGCACAGCGCCTACGGCACGATAGAAGTTCTCCTGTGGCAGCTTGGTCGCGAGGTTCTCCTGGTCGATGCGAAACCATGAGGCCGTAAACAGGTTGTCAGTGCCCGGCGGTTGATACTTCAGCCCCACCTCCCACTGCGTCCCGTCCGTAGGCGCGAGAGGGTTGCCCGAGCTGTCTGAATAAGAGTTCGGATTGAAGGATTCTGAGTAGCTGACATAGGGCGCCAGGCCGCTATCAAACAAGTACAACGCGCCCGCGCGGCCGGTGAGCTTGGTTCGCTCGTCACTGATCTCAGTGCCGAGTGGTCGCGCCGCCTCAGCGATACGATTTTCATCGGACGTTTCTACCCAGTCCTGGCGCATTCCCAGGGAAAAACGCCACTTATCCATTTCGATCATGTCCTGCAAATAAACGCCGGTCTGTTCCAGGCGTCGCAGATAACTGGTCGGGCTGTAGTAGCTGATAGCCGAGTTGCCATAGACCGGGTTGAACGCATTGATCGGTTGCAGTGACCCGCTCGTCCAGTCCACCACCGTTTTACGTCGTTGATAATCTGCGCCCATCAGCACGGTGTGCTTGGTGGCCCCCGTAAAGAATTCGGCTTGCAGCATGTTATCGATGATGAACGCATGCAGCTTCTCATCACCGCCCGAGTAGTAGCGATTCAGTTCATTGCTGGTCGGTGTGGTCCAGCCGTAGGCGTATACCTGATCCAACTTCACCTTGGAGTCCAGGTAACGAAAGTTCTGGCGCGCGGTGAAAACATCATTGAAGCGATGCTCAAACTGATAGCCAAACGACTGCTGATCGCGCTTATAACCATCAACCCCCGGCTCACCCTCAAAGAAGTGGCTGGAGATCCGCTGACCATTGCGCTGATGCAATGCCCCATCTGCCGGCATCCCGCCGTGGTAGCCGCCGTCGGGATCGTGCTGCAGATACGCTTGCAGCGTCAGCGAAGTGTCATCGGTAAAATCGATGCTCAGTGTCGGCGCCAAAGCGAAGCGCTTTTCCTTGGCGTGATCAAACTGTGTGTCGGACTTATCCGTTAGCCCCGTGAGTCGATAGGCAATGCGCTTGTCATCATCCACAGGCCCACTGAAGTCAAAGCCCATGCCGCGCTGTCCGTTGCTGCCCACGGTTGCCTGCACCTGGTGATAAGGCTCGAACAATGGCTTCTTGCTGGTCAGCGCCACCAGGCCGCCGGGCGAACTGCGTCCATACAGCACTGAAGAGGGGCCCTTGAGAATGTCCACGCGTTCCAGAAAGTACGGATCCACCTGCATCGTGCTGTACGTACCGCTGTCCCCCATGGACTTCAGCCCATCGAGGTAAATGTTATCCACAGAACCATCGTTGAAACCGCGCATTGCCACATAGTCATATCGATGAGTGGCGCCGTATGGGTTGGTCAACACGCCAGGGGTGTAACGCATGGCTTGAGCAACCGTCTGTGAGCCCTGGTCGTCCATCTGCTCGCGCGTGACGACCGAAACCGTTTGCGAGGTTTCCAGCAACGCGGTGCTGGTCTTGGTCGCGATCTGGCTGTGAGTCGCGTTGTAGCCTTCCATGCTTCCCAGAGCGTTACCCAAGGCAAAACCCTTGATATCAGTGGTCGGTAACGTGAGCGCAGTACTTTGTGGCGGCGCCTGCAGCACGAAACTGACACCGTCTTCGGAAATAGCCTGCAAGCCGGAGCCGTTGAGCAAATGATTCAGGCCTTGCTCGGCGGAGTACTCGCCCTGCAGTCCGGTCGATTGTCGGCCCTGAGTTTGCGCAGGCGTGGCGGAAAGAGTGATGCCTGCCTGTCGGGCGAACTGATTGAGCGCGTCGCTCAGCGGCCCTGCGGGAATCTCATAGTGTTGACTGACCTGTACGGCACCTGCCTCTGCGGCCATGCTGCTGGTCGATACCACGCTGATGCCCATCGCTGTCGACAGCATTGCCGCGCGTACGGCTTTCCTCAATAACGGGTAGGAAGAGTTGGAAGAGTTGCGGGGAAAACGCACAGTCATGATCAAGGTCCGTAGAGGCCGGTGAGGGCAGATTGAAAGGCTTACTGTCTAAGCCGGTCTCACGGGAAAAAGCCGCCAAAAAAAGTCAGGGGATCAGACAGACCGCTCAAGGCTCACCCACCAACGCGTGCGATAGCGCACCTGGACGGGCAGAGTCTGCGGCAAGATCGCCAGCAACTTGTCGGTGTCTTCCAGGCGGAAAACCCCCGATAGCCGCAGGTCGGCGACATCTGCCGAGCAACCCAGATAGCCATGACGATAACGTCCTACTTCCGCTAGGAAATCAGCCAGGCGCATGGCACGCGTCACGATCAGCCCATCGGCCCAGGCGCTGATGTCCATATCCAGGGGTGGGACAAGGGTGGCCTGGGTCTGGCTCACGAGGTAGTTTTCGCCCGCGTGAACCTGCGTTGACAGGCCATCTGCCTGGTGCGGAGAATGAATGGCGACATTGCCGCTGACCACACTCAACCGCGTGCATTCGCTGTCTTGGCGTACGGCGAACCGGCCATCGATGCCTTCGAGCAAGCCGTGGCGTGTTTTCACCAGCAACGGCGTGGATGCGGCCGCGCCGCAGGTCACCAGGATTTCCCCGCGCAGCAGGGTGATCAGGCGCTGCTGCGGGTTGAAGTCCAGGTCCACTGCACTGTCAGTATTGAGTTGCAGGCGGGTGCCATCCGGCAACTGGATGCTGCGCCGTTCGCCGGTGGCCGTAGCGAGGTCGGAGGTCCAGCGCTGCCAGCCGGTGAGGTCGCGACTGATCCAGGCCGCGGATCCGAGTAGCACAACACCCGACAACAGCTTCAGCGCCTGCCGTCGTCCCAGCCCCTGCGCACTGTTCTCAAGCGCCCTATGCGCCCCGGGAATCGCCGTGAGTTGGCTGCTCAATTCCTGTTGCAGCGCCTGCACCCGTTGCCAGGCCAGTTCGTGGTCGTGGTGAGCGGCGCGCCAATGCTCACATTGCGCGCGCAGGCGCACATTGGCGCGGTTGTTACGCAGGCGCAGTGCCCAGCTGATAGCTTGTTTGACCACCTGGGGATCCGGCCCGGAACGCGCGACGTTATCCATCGGCGTCATGATTCATACCGCAGCACGTAACAGTGGTAGAGCGCTTCGGCGACGTATCGCTCGACCGAGCGCAGCGACACGTCCATCTGTTGCGCGATTTGCTTGTACGTCAATCCATCGCACTGAGCCAATAGAAAAGCCTTACGCACCTTTGGCTTCAGTCCTTCAAGAAGTCGGGCGACCTCTTCCAACAACTCCAGCACCAATGCCCGCGCTTCGGCACTCGGGGCCAATGCTTCCGGCAAATGGGCGATGGATTCAAGGTAGGCCCGTTCGATCTCCTCGCGACGCCAGTGATCAATCACCAAGCCGCGTGCGATGGTGCGCAGGAAAGCCCGAGGTGCCCTCAGTTCAAACCGTTCGGTTTTCTGCAGCAGCCGCACAAAGGTGTCTTGAGCCAGGTCGGCAGCATCCGCAGCATTCCCCAGGCGCCCGCGCAGCCAGGTCTTCAGCCAGTGGTGATGGGTGCTGTAAAGCGTGTGCACGACATTTTCACACGCGAGGTACTCAGAAGACGGCATTCAAACTGACCTGGCCAAACGTTACAAATGATAATTAGTCGCATTGTTTGGGAGGCTGAAAAATTTTGCAACTCTGATCCTTGTACGACAACCACTTGTCGGTTTCCTACGCAAAATAAGGATCCTTCTCACAATTTCCTAAGTTTTGCCGGGGCCTGGCCGAAAGCCTGACGAGCCATGCGTGCACCGAAATAGAGCAGCCCCAGAAGCTGCCTATACCGTACATGGAATGTTCCACTCGGCACGCTCACCCCCCTTTGGCAAAAGAAGTCGATGAAATGAATCTCAAATTCAGTCATAAAATTCTGTTGGCCGCGTCAGGCGTCGTGGTTCTGGCCTTCGCGTTATTCACCCTCTACAACGACTACCTGCAACGCAGCACCATCAAGCAGAACCTGGAATCGTCTATCCAGCAATCCGGTGAACTCACTGCCAGCAGTGTGCAGAACTGGCTCAGTGGTCGAATACTGGTGCTCGAAAGCCTGACGCAAAACATTGCCCATCAGGGCAGTGGTGCCGACCTCCCAGGATTGGTCGATCAGGCGGCCTTCACCTCCAACTTCCAGTTCACCTATGTCGGGCAAACCAACGGTGTGTTTACCCAACGCCCGGACGCGAAGATGCCCGACGGCTATGACCCTCGCCAGCGCCCCTGGTACAAGCAAGCTGTGGCCGCCGATAAGCCCATGCTTACGCCGCCGTACATGGCCGCAGTGGGTGGGCAGATCGTAACTATCGCCATGCCGGTGAAAAAGAACGGCGAATTGCTCGGTGTGGTCGGTGGCGACCTGAGCCTGCAGACCTTGGTGAAGATCATCAACTCGGTGGATTTCGGCGGTATTGGCCACGCGTTTCTGGTCAGTGGTGACGGCCAGGTCATCGTCAGTCCGGATCAGGACCAGGTGATGAAAAACCTCAAGGACATCTACCCAGGCACCCACGTCCGTATCGAGAAAGTCAGCCAGGATGTGGTCCTCAATGGTCAGGACCGGATTTTGTCATTCACCCCTATCAGTGGGTTGCCGGGTGCAGATTGGTACATCGGCCTGTCGATCGATAAAGAAAAAGCCTACGCACCGCTGGGGAAATTCCGTACTTCCGCACTGATCGCCATGCTGATCGCCGTGGTCGTGATTGCTGTGCTGCTGAGCTTGCTGATCCAGGTACTGCTGCGCCCTCTGACCACCATGGGTGTGGCCATGCAGGACATTGCCCAGGGCGAGGGCGATTTGACCCGCCGCCTGGCGGTCACCAGCAAGGATGAGTTCGGCGAAGTCGGCAGTGCGTTCAATCAGTTCGTGGAGCGCATTCACGCCTCGATTTCCGAAGTGTCTTCGGCCACTCGCCAGGTGCATGACTTGTCGCAGCGCGTGATGGCGTCTTCGAACGCCTCGATCGTCGGCTCCGACGAACAAAGCGCCCGCACCAATAGCGTGGCCGCCGCAATCAATGAGCTGGGGGCGGCCACCCAGGAAATTGCACGTAACGCCGCCGACGCTTCCCAGCATGCCAGTGGTGCCAGTGAGCAGGCCGACGATGGCCGCAAAGTGGTGGAGCAGACCATCCTGGCGATGTCTGCGCTGTCGCAGAAGATCAGCCTGTCCTGCACGCAGATCGAAACCCTGAATGCCAGCACCGACAATATTGGCCACATCCTTGATGTGATCAAAGGCATCTCCCAGCAAACCAACTTGCTCGCGCTCAACGCCGCCATCGAAGCGGCACGTGCTGGCGAGGCCGGGCGTGGTTTTGCAGTGGTCGCCGATGAGGTCCGCAACCTGGCTCACCGTACCCAGGAGTCGGCCGAAGAGATCCACAAGATGATCACCTCGCTGCAAGTGGGCTCGCGTGAAGCGGTAACCACCATGAATGCCAGCCAGGCATCCAGCGAAGAGAGCGTAGAAGTCGCCAACCAGGCCGGTGAGCGCCTGGTCAGCGTGACGCAGCGGATCGTCGAGATCGATGGCATGAACCAATCCGTCGCCGCGGCCACCGAGGAGCAGACCGCGGTAGTGGAAACGCTCAACGTCGACATCAACCAGATCAACCTGCTCAACCAGCAGGGTGTGGCCAACCTGAATGAAACCTTGAAGGACTGCGATGCGCTGTCGCAGCAGGCCAATCGGTTGAAGCAACTGGTCGACAGCTTCAAGATTTGAACCGCTGATCAACCTGGCAGGCGCGGATCACTCTGCTCCTGCCGCTCAACCCAGCAACCGCCGCACATTCTCCAGCGCACTGTCGGCGAACCCCTGCAAGAACTGCTCGAATCCAGCCTGTGCTGCATCCATGGGCTCGGCAACGAGGGTCCAGGTCACCCTGGAACACTCCGTACCCATGGCCTCCACCTGGATGGCCGCCCACAACCTGGCCACGCCCAGCGTGTTGTAGAGGGTGGTCCAGGTCATGTGCATGGCGTGCTCGTCGCGGCTGTTGAGTTGCTCCACGACACAGTGGCCGTCGCGGAAAAACTTGCGGCGTAAAGCGCCCACGCCGGTGCCGATCATTTCGATATGCGTGAGCGCGGGGATGAACACGTTGAAGCCGGCAAACTGCCCCACCATGCTCCACAGGCGGGTGGCAGGGCAGTCGACCACGACAGAGGCCACGATCGGCGGGGCGCTCGGGTTGCGGATTAATGTATCGGGTTGCAGTGGTTTCATGAGGGTGTCCTGAGGCGTTTCAAAGAAAGCCGATGGCCTTGAGGTAGTTGCAGCCTTTGCTCAGCAGTGCCGCGTCTTTTTCCGGGTACTGCTCCCCCATCTGCCGGACGCCTTGCCGCGCGTTGTCATGGCGAATCATTGAGGTGTCGCCGATGTCTTCGTCCAGGCGGTCGAGGTAAAAGCCGAGCACGCCAAACAATGCGTTGTCCTGGTTGACCGTACGCAGCGCCTGCTGCCAGTGCGCGACGCTCACCCGTTCGAACCTGTGGCCCGCCTGGCTGAAGGCATCCAGGTAGTGCGCCCAACTCAAAGGCTGTGGGTTGTGCAGGTTGAATACGCTTGCGCCTGCTTGAAAGCTGGCGCAGTGGAACGCAATGAACCGGGCCAGGAAGTCCACGGGCATCAGGTCGAAATTGAGTTCCAGACGCGGTAGCAGGCCCAATTGGAGCGAGCCTTTGAGCATCAGCATCAGGCGATTTTTCTGCGGCTGGCAGGCACCGTTGCGGCTGTTGAAACTGATGTTTCCGGGGCGATGGATATTCACCCACGCACCTTGGCTTACCGCGTGCCCCAACTGCCGTTCGGCAACCCATTTGGAGAGGTTGTAGCCGTTCTTGAGATACAGCGGCAACGTGTCTGATGCCGGCGCTTCGAGCACGTGCCCCGAGGCGTCGATGCTGCTGCAGGCCGACAGCGTCGAGATAAAATTGAAGACTTTCTTGCGGCGGGTCTCGCACAGGCGCACGCACTCGAAGATGGGCTCGACGTTGTCCCTGGCCAGCGTGGCGTATTCCATCACGTGGTTGACGCGTGCGGCGTTGTGCACCAGCACGCCGTAGTCTTCGGCAAGCGCGTCATACACCTCATTGGCCAGGCCCAGCAGCGGCAGGCTGATGTCGGCCGCGAACACCCGTACTCGGCTCAGGTCGAGATCTTCGAGGTGGTATTCGCGCAACGCATGCTGGAAACGCGCCATCGCCGTGTGCCCCGGTTCCTCTCTTACCAGGCACGCCACCTCGGTCGCGCCACCGGCCAACAGCGCTTCGACGATATGCACGCCGACGAAGCTGTTGGCGCCTGTCACGATCACTTTGTGCGCGTCGCCTGCGCGGTCCTCGGGCAGTGTGTGGATCACCCGCTGCCGTTGAGCATCCTTCACCGCCTGGCCAGACGGAGAGTCGGGTCGTTGACCATCTTCCAGCAAGGTCGCGAGCGTACGAATCGTCGGGACTTCAATGAAATGGCTCAAGGCGAAACTGCGTCCGAATAGCTCGCGAGTGCGCAGCAACAGGGTCGACAGCAAAATGGAGTGGCCGCCGAGGTCGAAGAAACCCTCATCGATAGACAACCCGCCAGCGGGCACTGCCAACAGTTCGCTCCACAAGTGGGTCAATCGCACCTGCAGCGGGGTGCGTGCAGTACTGTGGCTGGGCTGCGTCGGCGCTGGCATCGGCAGTGCCCGCAGAGCCTGGCGGTCGACCTTGCCGTTGCTGGTGGGCGGCATACAGGGCAACTCGCTCCAGCAACCGGGCTGCATGTAATCCGGTAGCTGTTGCCGCGCATGCTGTTGCAGGGCCGCGATTGTGGCGCCCGGTCGGGGTTGGGCGACGAACGCCCGGATGCTGCCGTCTCGGTCGATCACCACCGCCACCTGGCGATACAGCTGGCTGTTGCGCAGGCAATGTTCAATGTCCTGGGGCTCGACCCGAAAGCCACGGATCTTCACCTGATCATCGCGCCGTCCTCCAAACACAATGCCGTCGGCAGTCCACTTGGCCAGGTCACCGCTGCGGTAGGCCGGCAGGATCTGGCCGCCAGGCACTGCCAGCGCCACAAAAGGGTTGGCGGCCCCTTGGGGCACGTTCACATACCCCAGGCTCACACCGGGGCCGACGATATACACCTCGCCCATCACCTGTTCATCCACCGGTTGCAGCTGGTCGTCGAGGATCAGCACCTGGCTGTTGGCGATAGGCTGGCCAAGGCTGCGATTGCTGTCGCCGGGGCGCAAGGTGCGATGGCAGACCAGCACCGTGGCCTCGGTGGGGCCATAGAGGTTGTGAAACTGGCATTGTCCCGCCAACTGCTCGATCACATGGGGCTCGCAGACATCGCCTCCGGTCAGCAGGTGCGTCAGGCCCAGCGGTTGATCAAGCGGCAGAATGTTGAGAAGGGCCGGTGGTAGAAAGGCGTGAGTGACGTGTTGCCGGCGCAGCAGTTCGAGCAGTTGCTCGGGATCGCGTCGTTGCGCTTCGCTGGGGACGATCAGCTCGGCGCCTGCTATCAGCGCAGGAAAGATATCGATCAGCGACGAATCGAAGCTCAACGGCGAAAACTGCAGCACACGGCTGTGTTCTCCCACGTCCATGCAGGACCTGAACCAGGCCGTGAAATGCGCCAGGTTGCCCTGGCTGAGCAGAACGCCCTTGGGCTGGCCGGTGGTGCCCGAGGTGAAGAGCGCCATGCAAGGCGCATCGGGGCAGGGACGAGGGTGCATCAGTGCCGCGTTGGTGTCGGCATCGTGCGGGCTCACCCTGCTCACATCCAAAGCACTGAAGTGCCCCCGCAAGGGGTGTTGGCCGGCGTCCAGCAACACCCGTGCTCCCGCGCTGTCGAGCATGCCCTGATGGCGGTGGGGAGGCTGCTCCAGTCCGAGTGGCAGGTACACCGCCCCACAGCCCAACACTGCAAGAATGCTGGCGTACAGCTCGATGGATTTTTCCAGGTATACACCGACCACCGCCGGCGTCTCGACTGCTTCCAGCAGAGGGCGCAACCGGCGCTGGATCGCTAGTGTCAGGACCTGCAACTGGCGGTAGGTCACCTGGCGTCCGGCGATATTCAGCGCAGGCCTGTCGGCGAACGTATGAAGGCTGGCCTGCACCCGTTCGATCACGGGAACCCGGGCCTCCTGCAGCAATGCAGGGTCTGCGGTTTGATTGAATCGGTGTATGAACGCCAGCGCCTCAAGCGCTCGCAAGTCGTGCTCCGGCCAGTCATTGGCTACCGCACTCGAACAGAAGTACCCAGGGTCCCGCGAGAAACCGCTGACGTGCAGCGCGATCCATTCAACCAGCGCACCGGTCACTTGTTGACGCAGGCGCTGGCCGTTGCCACTGGGCTCATCGGCGATGTCCAGCACTGCCAGCAGTCGCCGTTCATGCCCGTAGGCCCGCAGTTGCAGGGCGGGCAGGCCGTGCTCGTTCAACGGCCCCATGCCGGCGCGCAGGCTTAGCATCGGGTGGTGGTCCGCGTGTGTCGGCAATGCCTGGCTACCGTCTTCAATCAACAGATCGATGGCCTCGTCGCCCGCGATATGCCCATACCGTTCCAGCTCTTGCCGGATAGCACCAAGGGCGCTGCTGGTGCCGCTCCAGCCGATCTCCAGGCGCCTCATATCGGCCTCCCGGGCACCGGCAGATAGTCCTTCAACGCCAGCGCCACACTGGGTGTCTGCAGCAAGCCGCTGTGCTGCAGGAAGCCCATGATATTTCCCAGCAAGGGATGCTGGCGGTGGATGGGGAACGCCAGTGCGGCGACTTCATCGCGCAATGCATTGCGCAAGCTGTGGCTAATGTCGAGGTGGTCAATCAGGTGCAGGTCGAAGTTTTTCTGCAAGTCATTGGTCAGGTAATGGGCGAGGAACGTCGGCAGTACCTGAGCGATGCTGTCACGGTCGGCCGCACTCGCGGATTGCCAATACAGGCGCACCAGCCGCGTCCAGAATTGCGCATGACGACCTTCGTCAAACAGGTGGTCGGCCATCAATCCTCGAACAGAGGCCTTGACGCTGCCGTCCTTGGAGAACGCCGCCACATCCTGGGTGACGGTATTTTCGGCGATGGCCACCCCGATCAGCTCCACGGCATCACGAAGGTGAGCGGGTACCTGCGCTTGTGCCGCCGGCAGGGCGTGGCTCAATTCGATCTGGCCTGGCAGGTCCAGCGGTTGGATACCGGTCATGGCCACGGTTTGTTGCAGGAAATCCAGCGCGACCAGCGCGTGATAATCCTCGTCGACCACGACCGTCATCGCGTCTACGCGGCAGGCCAGCGGGAAGGGCAGCGAGAAGCGATTCTTGGCAATGCTGCGTGCGGTCTTGTCGACGATCTCGGTTTCGAAAATCACCACGTCGTTGATGAATTTGTAGAAGCTCTGCACCAGCACGAAGTCGCGCCAATGCGCACAGTGTTCGAGAAAGGTCGCGCTGAGTACCAGGGGTTGGCGGCTCAGGGGATAGATCAATTTGTCATCGTTTTCGAGCCAGCGACGGGGGCGGGTGCGAATGGTTGCGCGGCGCTCCCAGTCGTCGGCAATGGAGGGGTAGTCGGTGCTGTTCATGGGCGCACCCTGTGCAGCGAGGCCCGCACCTCATCCCAGAAGGCAAGGCGGCTCTGCACCGCCGCAAGGGCTGTGTCGCAGGCTTGGCGCGGGTAATCCGGATCCGCGCTGACCAGGCGCTCCAGCAACTGCTCGGCCGCCGGCCCGTGCTCCTGGGAGTCCACTTCGATATGGCGCTTGAGATAGCCCTGCAAGGTAGGCGCCGGGTCATGAGTGAGTTCATCGGCTTGCAGGAGGTGCTCGAACATCGTCGGGATGACCCGTTCACGGCCGTGAAGAAACGCCGCCGCGACACAATGAGTGGGCGCGTTCAATGCAATGTGCAGCGTGGCACTGACAAAGCGGGCAACACCGGCAGGCACATCGACCGCCTGCAACGCCGAGTCGGCCTCCAGGCCCTGGCGCAGCAGCGCGATAAAATGCTCGATCGCCGAAGTGCTGGCGCCGACCTCGGCCATGGCCTCCAGGTACAGTTCGAAGTGGCTGCAATAGCCTTGGCGGGGATGCGGGTCCGATTCTTCGCCCAGTACGATTTCATTGATCAGGCGCGCAGCGTGCGGGTCGGCAGGTGGCAGCCAGGGCAGGCGAGTACCGGCCAGGTCCTGTTGCAGGCGTTTGGTGAGGGTCATGAAATCCCACACCGCAAATACATGACTTTCCATAAAAAGTTGTAACTTGTGGCGCGAAGTTATTTCTGCAAATAACGGGTGATTGCATAACTGCAGTTTGGTCTGTTCAAGTAACGGTTGATACATGGTTGATGCCTATAAGTTGTTGCGTCTGCTGTAGGAACAGCGAGGGGCTATTGTGATCGGCAATAAAGAAACGCGGATGTAAACCAGGCGTGATGCGCACGGCCGCCCACAGGCGGTGTGGCGCTGTTGAATAGGGCGGCTGGTTTAGTGATAAAAGATAATAAGCGGGTTAAACAGTTTGGCGAGCATACAAATGTGTTAGAAGTTTTTCTAAATAATATGTGCTGTCAGTAAGTTACTCTATTGCAAGTAGGAGATATCTTCAGTGCTACGTCCCTGTCCGACGGTGGGGCGTAGCGCTTGAGGGGCGATAGGGGTAAACAGAGGTGCGCGGCTTAGTTGTCGCCTTTGTCCAGTCCATTGAGGTAGGTCGTAATCACTTCCATGCCACGCATCAGGTGATTGCGCAGGGTCAGGATGCTTTCATCGATTTTCTTCTGGGCCACCAGTTGCAGCAGTTCACGGTGGTCTTCCTGGGAGGTTTCGCCCAATCCCATCGCTTCCAGGTTGAAACGCAAGAAGCGCTCCTCCTCATTCAAACCGTGCTCCACCAACTTGAGCAACCGCTGGTTGGGTGCCTTGCCGTAAAGTGCCATGTGGAACAGGCGGTTGAGGCGGCCAATCTCGGCGTAGTCTTTTTCTTGCTCCAGCGCGCAGATCAAGGCGTCGGCTTCGGCGATATCGGCCTCGGTGAGCAAGGGGATCGACAAGCGCAGGGCTTCAGACTCCAGCAACATTCGCAGTGCATAGGTTTCCGCCGAGTTATCTTCGATCAACGGTGCGACCACGGCGCCCTTGTGTGTCACCACATGCAGCAGTGACTGGGCTTCGAGCTGGCGCAGGGCTTCACGCACGGGCATGCGGCTGACCCCGAACAGGCTGGCCAGCTCCTGTTGGCGCATGGCAGTACCGCAAGGCAATCGCCCATCCAGGATGGCATTGCGCAAGGTTTCTTCAATCACGGAGCGAGCGAGATGGGCGGGAATAGGACCGCTGATCTTGATGCTGTTCAATGGGTTCGGCTTCTGCGTCACGGTTACGCTATCCTCCTTTTTAGAATAGGGGTGGCTAATTGGATCCAATGCACACTAGAGACTGCTTATAGGCTTGTCAAACGGGCACGGTTTCGGCTTGTAAGCGGTTCAACACAGCGCTCCCGGCGCCCACATCCAGCCTTTATGGCGTCTTACGCGACCCGGTTTCAAGAGCCGCCTGCCGAGTCGGCAATCGCCGCAGGTGTTGCCCTGGACTCAACGTTCTATTACCCCGCTGTTTATTGCGTCGATAACGCGCCGGGCGGGACTGCGCCGCTACATTCCCGCATATCGATATTCACTAACGGTATTTAAACTGCTGTTCTTATATCTATAAAGTCACTCTCCTGTCTGACCGGGAGTGACCTCATGTCCGCCACCTCTACTGTTCCAACAGCGACCACCGCCCAAACATTCGAGATTCGTCCACTGCCCGGCAGCGTCGGCGCCGAGATCATCGGCCTGGACTTGTCCCGCCCGGTCAGCGACGAGGATTTCGCGCGCATTCACCGCGCCCACCTGGACCATCACGTGGTGGTCTTCCGCGACCAGCGCATCACCCCCGAGCAGCAGATCGCCTTCAGTCGTCGCTTCGGTGTGCTGCAGATCCACGTGCTCAAGCAGTTCCTGCTGGCCAATCACCCGGAAATCCTCATCGTTTCCAACATCATCGAAAATGGCCAATCCATCGGCCTGGGGGATGCGGGCAAGTTCTGGCATTCGGACCTGTCTTATAAAGAGCTGCCGAGCCTGGGCTCGATGCTCCACGCCCAGGAGCTGCCCTCCGAGGGCGGCGACACGTTGTTCGCCGACATGCACAAGGCCTGGGACCAATTGCCCGAGCACCTGCGCAAAGCCGTTGAAGGCCGCAGCGCCGCGCACTCCTATACCGCGCGCTACAGCGAAACCAAATTCGAAGGTAACTGGCGCCCGACGCTGACCCCCGAGCAGCTCGCCCAGGTGGCCGAGGTCGTGCACCCCATCGTGCGCACCCACCCGGAAAACGGGCGCAAGGCGCTGTTCGTCAGTGAAGGCTTCACCACCCGCATTGTTGGCCTGCCGGAAGACGAAAGTCGTGACCTGCTCGCCCAGCTCTACGCCCACAGCGTGTTGCCACACAACATCTACCGCCATCAATGGCAGCCCCATGACCTGGTGTTCTGGGATAACCGTTCGTTGATCCACCTGGCCGCCGGTTGCCCGAGCAATCTGCGCCGCAAGCTCTATCGCACCACCATCCAGGGCGACGCGCCTTTCTGATTCGGAGCATGACCATGTCCAGGAAAATCCCATTTGCACGATTGGCCGCGACGGTTGGCCTGGGTGTCAGCCTGTTGGCCGGCAGCCTGGTAGCTCCGGCGGCTGCGCACGCCGAAGGTGAGATCCGCATTGCCGAGCAGTTCGGCATCGTCTACCTGTTGCTCAACGTCGTACGCGACCAGAACCTGATCGAGAAATACGGCAAGCAGGAAGGCATCGACATCAAGGTCGACTGGACCCAGCTGTCCGGTGGCGCGGCGGTCAACGACGCATTGCTCTCCGGTTCCATCGACATTGCCGGGGCCGGTGTCGGCCCGCTGCTGACCATCTGGGATCGCACCCACGGCAAGCAGAACGTCAAGGCCGTGGCGTCCCTGGGTAACTTCCCGTACTACCTGGTGAGCAACAATCCGAAGGTCAAGACCATCGCCGATTTCACTGAAAAGGACCGCATCGCGGTGCCGGCCGTGGGTGTTTCGGTGCAGTCGCGCTTCCTGCAATATGCCGCCGCCAAGCAGTGGGGCGACAAGGAATTCAATCGCCTCGACAAGTACACCGTTGCCGTCCCGCACCCGGACGCCACGGCGGCACTGATCGCCGGCGGTACCGAACTGACCGGGCACTTCTCCAACCCGCCATTCCAGGAGCAGGCCCTCACCAACCCTAACGTGCATGTGGTGCTGAACACCTACGACTTGCTCGGCCCGAACTCGCCGACGGTACTGTTCGCCACCGAAAAATTCCGCAACGACAACCCGAAGACCTACAAGGCATTCGTGGAAGCGTTGACCGAAGCGGCGCAGTTTGCCCAGAACGACAAAGGCGCCGCCGCCGACACTTACATCCGCGTGACCAAGGCCAAGATCGACCGCGCCGAGCTGCTGAAAATCATCGAGAACCCGCAGTTCGAGTTCAGCGTCACGCCGAAAAACACCTACCCGCTGGCGGAATTCCTCTACCGCGTCGGCGCCATCAAGAACAAGCCGGAATCGTGGAAGGACTACTTCTTCCAGGACGCCAAGCCCCTGCAAGGAAGTTGAGATGAACGCGCCCTTGCAAGGCCACACGGCCAGCAACCTGCACACCACCGCCCCGCTGCTGGCGGTGGATAAAGTCAGCCTGGAATACCGCACCCCCGAGCGCGTGGTGCGGGCCACGCACCAGGTCAGTTTCGAAATCGATCCGGCCGATCGCTACGTGTTGCTGGGCCCGTCGGGCTGCGGCAAATCCACCTTGCTCAAATCCATCGCCGGGTTTATCAGACCCTGCGAAGGCGAGATCCGCCTGCTGGGGCAAAAGGTCGAACACCCGGGCCCGGACCGCATCGTGGTGTTCCAGGAATTCGACCAACTGCCACCCTGGAAAACCGTCAAGCAGAACGTGATGTTTCCGTTGCTGGCGTCGAAAACCCTCAAGCGTGCTGAGGCCGAAGAGCGCGCGTTGCATTACCTCGACAAGGTCGGCCTCAGCGCCTTTGCCGACGCTTACCCGCACACCCTTTCCGGCGGCATGAAAGCCCGCGTGGCGATCGCCCGCGCCTTGGCGATGCAGCCGAAAATCCTGCTGATGGACGAACCCTTCGCCGCCCTCGACGCCCTGACCCGGCGCAAGATGCAGGAAGAGCTGCTGCTGCTCTGGGAGGAGGTGCGCTTCACCCTGTTGTTTGTCACTCACTCCATCGAAGAAGCGCTGGTGGTGGGCAATCGCATCCTGTTGCTGTCGCCGCATCCGGGGCGGGTGCGTGCGGAAATCCACAGTCATCAATACGACCTGCACAGCCTCGGTGGCGTGGAGTTCCAGGCGTCGGCGCGACGCATTCATCGCCTGTTGTTCGATGAAGCGCCCGAGGCCGAACGTGAGTTGGGTTTCGCCGATATCCGCATCGCTTACTGAAGGGACAACCCATGCGCCAGGAATACGAAATTACCCTCGAGCCGCTGCTCAGCGTTCCCGTGGAGCGCGAGCTGCCCCTGCGCCAACGCCTGTGGCAACAAGGCTGGCTGCGCAAGGGCCTGATCCTGATCGTGCTCGCGATCCTCTGGGAAGCGGTCGCGCGTTATCAGAACAACGACCTGTTACTGCCCAGTTTCCTGCAGACCGCTCACGCGCTGTACGACGGCTTGCTCAGCGGTGAATTGCTGAGCAAGGTGAGCATTTCGCTGGTGGTGCTGATCAAGGGCTACCTGATTGGTATCGTGCTGGCGTTCGCGCTGACCACCCTGGCGGTGTCGACGCAACTGGGCCGCGACCTGCTGAGCACCCTGACCTCGATGTTCAACCCGTTGCCGGCCATCGCCTTGCTGCCGCTGGCGCTGCTGTGGTTTGGCCTGGGGCAGAACAGCCTGATCTTCGTGCTGGTGCATTCGGTGCTGTGGGCGCTGGCGCTCAACACCTATTCGGGATTTCTCGGCGTCTCCGAAACCCTGCGCATGGCCGGCCGCAACTATGGGCTCAAGGGCATGCGTTTTGTGCTGTTCATCCTGATCCCGGCGGCGCTGCCGTCGATCCTCGCTGGCCTCAAGATCGGCTGGGCCTTTGCCTGGCGTACGCTGATCGCCGCCGAGTTGGTGTTCGGGGCTACCAGCGGCAAGGGCGGCCTGGGTTGGTACATCTTCCAGAACCGCAACGAGCTGTACACCGACAAGGTGTTTGCCGGGCTCGCGGTGGTGATCCTGATCGGCCTGCTCGTGGAAAACCTGGTGTTCGACACCTTCGAGCGTCTGACGGTAAAGCGCTGGGGTATGCAGCGCTGATTCGCCCGTCCTGCTAGGATTGCATTCCGCTCACTCCCCACTGCTCACGAGTGCTTGGCATGCAACTACCGGACATGAACCTGCTGGTCGCCCTCGACGCATTGCTCGACGAGGGCAGCGTGGTCGGGGCCGCGCGACGGATGAACCTCAGCCCGGCGGCCATGAGCCGCACCCTTACGCGTATTCGCGAAGCGGTAGGCGACCCGATCCTGGTGCGCGCCGGTCGCGGCCTGGTGCCGACGCCCAAGGCCCTGCAGTTGCAAGGCCAGGTGCGCAACGTGGTGGAGCAGGCTGCATTGCTGTTTCGTTCGGCGGACCAGGTCGACCTGAGCACCTTGCGCCGGCGCTTCAGCGTGCGCGCCAACGACTTTTTTATCGGCGTGTATGGCGGTCGTCTGTTCGACACCATGGAGCGCATGGCGCCGCTGTGCGAGCTGTGCTTCGTGCCCGAAGGTGACACCGACGACGAAGCGCTGCGTGAAGGGCGCCTGGATTTGCGCGTGAGCAACACCATGCCGGTCAGTCCCGAAGTGAAGGTGCAGAACCTGTTTTCCACCACTTTCGTCGGCCTGGCGCGGGAAGATCACCCGTTGTTCGACGAAGAGATCACCGCAGCGCGCTTCGCCAGCTATTCCCACATCAGCATCTCGCGGCGTGGCATCGCCCGCGGCCCGATCGACACCGCATTGAACGCCCAGGGCCTGGAGCGCCGCGTGGCGATGATCGCCCCCGGCTTTCACGGCGCGATGTTCATGCTGCCCGATTCCGACCTGCTGCTGCCGGTGCCCAAGGAAGCGCTGCTCAGCGCCAAACGCCTGAAGCTGCCACTGCGCGCGTTTGCCTTGCCGATCTCTCTGCCGACGCTGGTATTGGCCCAATCCTGGCACCCGCGTTTCGACAAAGACCCGGCCCACAAATGGCTGCGCGAAACCATGCGCGAGAGTTGCCACGCCACCTGGCTCGAAGCGCAACCCACCTGACACCCCATAGCCCCTGTAGGAGCGGGCTCGCCGGCGATAGCGCAGGCTCGGCGAATACCTCTACGTGATCCAGGCCGCCATCGCCCCAAGCACGAGTTCATAGTGAGTTAAGGGTTGCGTCTGGTGCAGTTATAACCTGCCGACAAGTAACTTTTTGTCATGTGTACGCCTGATTAAACTGCTCGGGTATTTACCATTCCGAGTTGCCTGTTCATGACTTCCCTCGCTGCTCCCGCACTCCAGGCCGCAGCCAAGCCCATCGCTATCACCCCGCCTGTATTCGGCCCGCGCATCATCATCGGCCTGGTCGGCGTGTTGCTGGCGGTGCTGGTCTCCGGTCTCAACGAGATGGTCACCAAGGTGGCCCTCGCGGATATTCGCGGCGCGCTCTACATCGGTTTCGACGAAGGCACCTGGCTGGTTGCCGCCTACACCGCCACCTCGGTGTCGGCCATGGCTTTTGCGCCCTGGTGTTCGGTGACCTTCTCCCTGCGCCGCTTCACCCTGTGCGCCATCGGCCTGTTCACCGTGCTCGGCATCCTGTGCCCGTTTGCGCCGAACTACGAAAGCCTGCTGGTGCTGCGCACCGTGCAAGGCCTGGCTGGCGGGGCGTTGCCGCCGATGCTGATGACCGTGGCGCTGCGTTTCCTGCCCGCCAACGTCAAGCTGTATGGCCTGGCCGGTTATGCGCTCACTGCCACCTTCGGCCCGAGCCTCGGCACGCCGCTGGCGGCGCTATGGACCGAATATGTCGGTTGGCAGTGGGCGTTCTGGCAGATCGTCGGCCCCTGCCTTGTGGCGATGGCCGCCGTGGCCTACGGCTTGCCGCAGGACCCCGTGCGCCTGGAGCGCTTCAAGCAGTTCAACTGGCGCGGCCTGCTGTTGGGGTTTCCAGCGATTTGCATGCTGGTGATCGGCATCCTGCAGGGCAACCGCCTGGACTGGTTCGAGTCGGGCCTGATCACCTTCCTGCTGAGTGGCGGCACCGTGTTGCTGGTGCTGTTCATGCTCAACGAATGGTCGCACCCGATGCCATTTTTCAAGCTGCAGATGCTCGGCCTGCGCAACCTGTCGTTTGCCTTGATCGTGCTGGCCGGCGTGCTGATGGTGCTGACCTCGGTGATCATCATCCCGTCGAGTTTCCTTGCCCAGGTCCAGGGTTATCGCCCGCTGCAAACCGCGCCGGTGATGCTGTTGATGGCGCTGCCGCAATTGATCGCGCTGCCGCTGGTAGCCGCCTTGTGCAACCTGCGCTGGATCGATTGCCGCTGGGTACTGGGGACCGGGCTGGGCATGCTGGTGCTGTGCTGCGTCGGCAGCGCACACCTCACGTCGGAGTGGATTCGCGATGATTTCTACGGCTTGTACCTGCTGCAGATTTTCGGGCAACCCATGGCCGTGCTGCCGCTGCTGATGCTCTCCACCGGCAGTATCCAGCCGGCAGACGGGCCGTTCGCCTCGGCCTGGTTCAACACCGTCAAAGGCCTGGCCGCCGTGATCGCCACCGGCGTGCTGGATGCGCTGACGACCCAGCGCCTGCATTTTCACTCGACCATGCTGGTCGACGGCCTGGGCAACTCGCCGCTGGCGGAGGGTGATGCGCCGGGCCTTGCCCACCGCCTGCACGAGCAGGCCGTGGTGCTCACTTCTTCGGATCTCTACTACGTCATGGTCGCCGTCGCGGTGGCGTTGATCCTGCTGATTTTCTGGATGCCCACGCGGATTTTCCCGCCTCGCGCACCGACCTAGCCACAAGGAATTTTCATGAAACGCAAAGACAAAATTGCCGTCTCCGTTATCGCCGTGTTCGCCGTCGGCGTGCTGGTGTACCTGGTGGCGCCCGGTGTGTTGGGCAGCAAGCGCCAGACCACCAACGATGCCTTCGTCGCCGCCGACTTCACCCTGGTCGCGCCGCGCGTGGCCGGTTTTATCAAGGAGGTGCTGGTGGAAGACAACCAGCGCGTCAAGGCCGGCCAACTGCTGGCGCTGATCGACGATCGTGATTTTCGCGCCGCCGCCCAGGCGGCCGATGCCGACACCCTGGTCGCCCAGGCCCAGCTGAAAAACGCCAGCGCGACCCTGGAGCGCCAAAGCTCGGTGATCGCCCAGGCTCAGGCCACCGTGGCGGCAGACCGCGCTGAAGTGGCCTTCGCCGAGCACGAACTGAATCGCTACAACCATCTGGCCGGCGTCGGCGCAGGCACCGTGCAAAACGCTCAGCAAGCCAAGACCCGCATCGACCAGGCCACCGCACGCCTGGCCAATGCCACGGCGGTGCTGGCGGCCGAGCGCAAGCAGGTGGAAATCCTCACGGCCCAGCGCGATGCCGCCGAAGGTGGGCTCAAGCGCGCCCAGGCGGCGCTGGAAATGGCCAGTTATCAGCTGTCCTACACGCGCATCGTCGCGCCGGTGGATGGCATGGTCGGTGAGCGTGCGGTGCGGGTCGGCGCCTACGTGACGCCGGGCAGCAAGATCCTCGCGGTGGTGCCGCTGGCCGAGGCCTACGTGGTGGCCAACTTCCAGGAAACCCAGCTCTCGCACATGCACGCCGGCCAGGCCGTGCAGGTGCGCGTCGATAGCCTCGACGGCGAGTTGCTCAACGGCCACCTGGAAAGCCTTGCGCCGGCGACCGGGGTGACCTTCGCTTCGGTCAAGCCGGACAACGCCACCGGCAACTTCACCAAGGTGGTGCAGCGCATTCCGGTGAAGATCGTGCTCGAGCCCAACCAAGCCCACACCGAGCGCCTGCGCGTGGGGATGTCGGTGGAAGCCAGTGTCGATACCCGGCCTGTCGCACAGCAGCGTGAGGTGGCCCAGCAATGAGACACCTTGCCTGGCTCACCGTGAGCCTGATCAGCCTGAGCGCGTGCACCGTCGGCCCGGATTTCCAGCGGCCCCAGAGCCCGCAGGTGACGCAATGGGCCGAGCCGCAGGGCCGTCAGGCCGCCAGTCGCGCGGTCAGTGACCCGCTGCAGGAGCGCTGGTGGGACGTGTTCCACGACGCGCAACTGTCGGCACTTACACGCCGTGCGCTGACCGATAACCTCGACTTGAAGCTCGCCAGCAGCCGCCTGCAACAAAGCCGCGCGGTGCGCCAGGTGACCACCGCCGAGCGCTATCCCAACGTCAACGCTACCGGCGATTACCTGCGCCAGCGCAACAGCGGCAAAGGCTTGAGCGACCCGTCCGGCGAAAATGGCCGGTCGGCCTTCAACCAGTGGGACATGGGGTTCACCGCGTCGTGGGAGTTGGATTTCTGGGGCCGCGTCAAACGCGAAACCGAAGCCGCCGACGCCACCTTGCAAGTTGCCGAAAACGACCGCCGCGCCGTGCTGTTGTCGGTGCTCGCCGAGACTGCCCAGGACTACATCCAACTGCGCGGCGTGCAGAACACCCGCGCCGTCACCGAGCAGAACCTCGACGTCGCGCGCCACAGCCTCAAGCTGTCGCAACTGCGCCTGGCCGACGGCGTGGCCACCGACCTGGACGTGGCCGAAGCCGCCGCCCAGGTCGCTGCCATCGAAGCGCGCCTGCCGGATCTGCAGCAACGGCAGGACCAATTGATCAACGCCCTGAGCCTGTTGATGGGCGAGCCGCCCCAAGCCTTGCACGCGCAACTGTCCAAGGACGCTGGCGTGCCGCAGACCCAGCGCCAGGTCGCCATCGGCCTGCCGTCGGAGCTGGCCGAGCGTCGTCCGGATATCCGCCAGGCCGAGGCGCGCCTGCACGCCGCCACCGCCAGTATTGGCGTGGCCAAGGGCGATTTTTACCCGCGCATCACCTTGTCCGGCAGCCTCGGCTCGCAGGCCATGCAGCTGTCGGATTTTGGCTCGTGGGGCTCGCGCGCGTTTGCCTTCGGCCCGCAATTGAGCCTGCCGTTGTTCAACGGCGGGCGCCTGCAAGGCATGCTGGACCTGCGCGAAGCCCAGCAGCAGGAAGCGGCCCTCGCGTACCAGCAGACGGTGCTGCGCGCCTGGCATGAAATCGACGACCAACTGACCCGCTACAACGCCAGCCAACTGCGCCGCGACAGCCTCGCCGAAGCGGTGCGCCAGAACCAGATCGCCCTGAGCACGGCACAACAGCAGTACGTCGAAGGCGTGGTGGATTTCGTCAACGTACTCACCGTCCAGAGCGCGCTGCTGGCGACTCAGGAGCAGTGGGTGGAGAGTTCTACCGGGGTGTCGCTGGCCATGGTCGGCTTGTACAAAGCGTTGGGCGGCGGCTGGGAATCGGTGTATCCGCTGCAAACGGCCGGGCGCTGAACCGCAAAGAGTTTTTGCCAGCCGCGAAACAAGGTGTAATGATAATTGCTCTCAATCGTGTATCTGAGCTTTTCATGGACACCGCGACCAACGGCCAGCAACAGCTTCACCTCCTGTACCGCGATCATCACGGCTGGCTGCAAGGCTGGCTGCGCAAGCGCCTGGGCGACCGTGAACATGCCGCTGACGTGGCGCAGGACACTTTCCTGCGCCTGCTGGTCTCCGGGCGCTTTCCCGGTGACAAGGAAAGCCGCAGCTACCTGGCGCAGATCGCGCGCAACCTGGTGATCGACCAATGGCGTCGCCTGCGCATCGAGCGCGCCTACCTGGAAAGCATTGCGCACTTGCCTGAGCCTGAGTCGCCGTCGTTGGAGACCCGCGCGCTGATCCTCGAAACGCTGATGCAGATCGACGCCATGCTCGACCGCATGCCCGATAATGTGCGCCGTGCATTCCTGTTGTCGCAGTTCGAGGGCTTGAGCTATGCGCAGATCGCCGAGCGCCTGGGCGTGACCGTCAGCTCGGTGCAGAAGTACATGACCCGCGCCATCGTCGCCTGCTACCAGGTGGCGTACGCAGAATGAGGCATGACGCGCCCATCGCCCCGGCCATTGTCGAGCAGGCCAGCGAATGGCTGATGCTGCAGTGGGGCGGTGAGCTGCAGGGCCAGCAGCACGAGGCGTTTGCCCAGTGGCAGGCCGCCGATCCGGAGCATCGCCGCGCTTGGCAACGCTTGCAGCACCTGCAGCAAACCCTCGGCGGCGTGCCGGTCGACAGCGCCCGCGCGGTGTTGCGCGACACCCCGGACACCCAGCGCCGCGCCGCGCTCAAGCTGCTCGGCCTGCTGCTGGTGGCCGGCGGCAGCGGCTACCTGGTGCAACGCAGCGAACCCTGGCAGGCCACCTTCGCCGACTACCGCACCCCCACCGGCGAGATTCGCCACGTCACCCTCAGCGACGGCACGCGCCTGGACCTTAACAGCGACAGCGCGGTGGACCTGCGTTTCAGCGCTAGCGAGCGGCGTATTCGCTTGATCCGTGGCGAGGTCCTGCTGACCAGCGGCCACGACCCGGTGCGCCCGCTGATCGTCGAAACGCCTGCCGGTGATGTGCAGGCGCTGGGCACTCGTTTCGCCGTGCGTGAACTGCCCGAGGGTAGCCGCGTCGACCTGTACGAAGGCCGCGTGCGAGTGACCCCGCGACATGGCACGGCGGTGCAGATGAATGCCGGCGACAGCCTGTGGTTCGATGCGCGGCACAGTTCGGCGCTGCCGCCAGTGAGCGCCGCAGCCAGCAGTTGGACCGAGCATCGGCTGATTGCCGAGCGCCAGCCGTTGGGCGAGTTCGTCGCGCAACTGAGCCGTTACCGCCCCGGCCTGTTGCGTTGTGACCAGGCGGTGTCGGGCCTGTTGCTCACCGGCGTCTTCCCCCTCAACGATACCGACGCAATCCTCGCGGCCCTGGAGCGTTCGCTGCCGGTGCAGGTACAGTCGGTGACGCGCTACTGGGTGACCATCAAGGCGCGGGCCTGATTATTTTTTCTTCAGGTCTTGTCGGTTTGCGCGATCCGTTCGGGATACCTCTTGAAAGCCAATCAAGAAGCGTTCTCACGGGGAGTCCTGCAATGCCGCACCACCCAATCCAACCCTTGGCCCGCGCCCTGCGTCGTGGCTTGTTTGTCAGCCTGCTGGCGACGATGCCGATGCTGCCGACCCAGGTTCATGCCGAAGACTCCACTGAGGCAATGCGCGCCTACAACATCCCGGCGGGCAGTCTCGATCAGGCCTTGAACCATTTCGCGAGTGCCTCGGGCATTTTGTTATCGGTCGACGCCACATTGACCGAGGGCAAACGCAGTGGCGGCCTGCAGGGGCGTTACGGCGTCGGGTCGGGCCTGGAGCGGTTGCTCGCGGGCAGCGGCCTGGTGGCGGTGCAGGCCCAGGGCGGTTGGTCGTTGCAGGCGATTTCCGGTGGCGGGCCGTTGCAGCTCGGTGCAACCCAGATCAGCGGCCAGCAGGCCCAGGAAAGCGCCTGGGGACCGGTGGACGGCATCGTCGCCACGCGCAGCGCGTCCGGCAGCAAGACTGATTCGGCACTGGTGGAAATTCCCCAGACCATCAACGTGATCACCGCCGCCGAGATCAAGGCACGCGGTGCCCAGAGTGTCACCCAGGCGTTGCTCTACACCCCAGGCATGACCGCCGGCGGCTTTGCTGACCGGGTCAAGTTGTTCGACGAGCCGACCTCGCGCGGCTTCACGCCAACGCCCTTGTACCTCGACGGTTTGCACCTGCCCTACGGCGGCGGCAGCACGGGTGGCGCGTTGCAGATCGAGCCCTACTCCCTGGAGCGCATCGAAGTGCTCAAGGGCCCGGCCTCGGTGCTGTATGGGCAGAACCAGCCTGGCGGTATCGTTAACATGGTCAGCAAGCGCCCCAGCGAAACCCCGGTGCACCAGGTGGTGCTGCAAGCCGGCACCTATGAGCACAAGAGCGCGGCCATCGACCTCAGCGGCCCGCTGGATGAGCAGGGGCAATTCCTCTACCGCCTCACCGGCCTGGCCAACGACGGGCAGGACGAGATCAATTACGTCGAAAACAAGCGCCAGTTCATCGCGCCCAGCCTCACCTGGCAGCCCAGCGACGACACCCGCGTGACGCTGTTCGCCCAGTATCAGAAAGACAAAGGCGTGCCCGAAGCCCAAGGCCTGCCGGCGTCCGGCACCTTGTGGGCGAACCCCAACGGCAAGATCAAGCGCGACTTGTTCCTCGGCGAGCCGGGCGTCAACCAGTACAACCGCGAGCAGTACGCGCTGGGCTACGAGATTTCCCATCGCCTCAACGAGACCTGGACCCTCAAGCAAAACGCGCGCTACGCCGAGGTGGATGACCGCTACACCGCGCCGTTGCACGGCTACCGTTTTGTTGCCAACCCGGCCACCGGCGTGCAAGACCAACGCTACCTGCAACGCTTCGGCGTGGACTGGGCGCAGAACAACAAAGTGTTTGGCGTGGACAGCATTGCCCAGGCCGAATTCGACACGGGCGCGTTGGCCCACACCCTGATCATCGGCCTGGATTACTACCACTCCGGTTCCCTGTTCCATGGCCGCTATGACCGCAATCCGCCGGTGATCGACCTGTTCAAGCCGGTCTACGGCCAACGCCTGGATTTCGGCCAGCCGTATCGTTGGGACCGCAACCTGAGCCAGACCGGGCTGTACGTGCAGGACCAGATCAAACTGGATAAGTGGGCCGTGGTGCTCGGCGGTCGCTATGACTGGGCCAGCGTGGTGAACAAGGAGCCGCTGCAAGGCACGCGTTTTGCCAGCAAGGACGAAGCCTTCACCGGCCGCGCGGGCCTGGTGTATCTGTTCGATAACGGCTTGGCGCCTTTTGTCAGCTACTCGGAGTCGTTCCTGCCGCTGACCGGTACCGACGCCCAGCGCAAACCGTTCGACCCCTCCACCGGCAAGCAATATGAAGTCGGCATGAAGTACCAGCCGCCGGGCCAGAAGAGTTTTGTGCAGGTGTCGGTGTATCAGCTGGACCAGGAAAACGTGATCACCACCAACCCCACCGAGACCTTCAGCACCCAGAGCGGCGCCATGCGCTCGCGCGGTGTGGAGCTGGAAGCCAAGGCGGCCCTCAGCGATGCCTGGGAAGTCATCGCCTCGGCCTCGCGCAACGACATCAAGTACACCAAGGATGAAGAAGGCCGTGAAGGCCGCCATCCTGCGGGAATCTCGCCGCTTACTGCCTCGATGTGGGTCAACTACACCGTGCTGGGCGATACGCCGCTGGCTGGTGTCGGCGCCGGACTGGGCGTTCGCTATGCGCGCCAAAGCCTGGGCGACTACTTCGAAGGCGCGTTCAGCGTGCCGTCGTACAGCGTCTACGACGCGAGCCTGAGTTACGACCTGGGCGTCTCACCGCTCAAGCTCAAGGGCGTGAAACTGGCGATGAACGTGCAGAACCTCACCAACAAGACGTATGTGTCGCAGTGCACCAGCGACCTGGATTGCTACTACGGAGCAGGGCGCACCGTGGTCTCAAGCCTGACGTATGACTGGTGACCCCCTGAGCCTGTAGGAGCCCGGCTTGCGGGCGATAAGGACTGAAAGCACCTCAGCTCTTCAGGCCGCTATCGCCGGCAAGCCGGGCTCCTACAGTTTTGTGCCTTTCACGGGTTCCGTAGAAACACCACGTACCCCCGAAACCACTCACTCCCCTGCAAATACCCAGGCTCATCCCACTCCCCACCCTGGATCAGCCCGATCTTGAACGGCAGCCCCAGCCGATTCATGCGGGGCAGGTATGCCGCGTAGTCCGGGATGCTCTGGCGTCCTTGATAGGTCTGCACCACCACCTCGTCCACCACGCCCTTGAGCTGGGCGATGGCGGCGGGGTCGGCGTTGCTGCTCCAGTCCATCAGGCCGGTGATGCTCAAGCGCAGGTCGGCCGGCAGGCGTTGGCGCAGGTCGCGCAGGAAGTCGGCGTATTCGTGCAGGTACTGGGTGCGGGCGTCGAAGTCGATCTGGATGCCGACCACCGGGTTGCCCGCGTCGCGCCAACGTTGCACCTGGCCGAGCAGTTGGGTGTAGACGCGTTCCGGCCAGTGCAGGGTATGGGCGCGATACACCACCCAGACTTCACCGCGGGTCAGGCGCGGCACGCTGATGCCCTGGGCGATCAGTTGCACGCCGCGCTGCGGGGCGCGGCGTGTAGCGTTGATCTGGCCCTGGAGGATGTACAGGGTCTTGGCCTGCTTGAGCACCGGCTGCGGTGCGACACCGCTCCACAGCCAGAAGGCGTCATAGTCACCCGAGTCGACGGCGCCGAAGGCCGGGCTTGCCAGCAACAGCAAGCCGAGCCACAGGTGCCTCACCAGTAGTACTGCAGCGACTTGCCCCACTGGGTGTCGGCAAATCCGCTCTTGAGCTGGCGGAACCAGGCCTTGCGCACGGCCGGCTCGACGTCCTGGCCGCCGCAGCTGTTGTAGCCGGCGGGCGCGTAGCAGTTGATGGCGCGAAACAGTGCGTAGGCCTTGTCATTCTTCGGCGCCTTGGGATTGCCGATGACGAGCTTGTAACCGTCCAGCCGCGAGAAGGTTTCACCCTTGAAGTCCGATGCAGTGCTGCCCAGGCTGCCGGCGGCGCGCGCTTGCTCAAGCGGCATGCCGTCGAGGCCGTTACGCAGGATGAACTCACCGAAGCAGTTCAGGCCCTGTGGGTTTTTTGCATCGGCTTGAAGCATCCCGGCGGTGTGCAAAATGCTCGGGCAGGCATAGCCGGATTCGGCTTTGTCGCCGTTCCATTGGAACAGTTTCAAGCTCTGGCTGGCGCTGTAGACGTAGCCCAGGCTGGTGCCCAGTTTGTCTTCCGGCGCCTGGGCGGGCAGTTGCTTGAAGTCCTCGGCGAAGGTCGCGAACTGGCCGTGCAGCAGGTCTTTGTAGAGCAGCACGAATTGCGCGGTCTGGCGCTCCAGCGGGTCGCTGGCCTGGGCAATTTGCTGACGCAGCAACTCAGGCCCGGCGACGTTGCGCAGCAGGATGTAGCGCACCTGCTTGGCACTGATCGGCGAGTCGGCCGCAAACACCTTGGCCAACTGGCCGCTGCGCTCGTAGTTCATGGCCAGGGCCAGCTCCAGCTGATCGCGTTGCAGTGGTTGCTTGGCCAGCGGCAGCAGTTGCAGCCAGAGCGCCTCGGCGCCTTTCCAGTCTTGCTGGGCTTCCAGCGCCAGGGCGCGCAGGGTCTGCTGGCTGAAGGCAAAGTAATCCAGGTTTGACGGCACGTCCCGGGGCAGGTGCTTCAAGGCATTTTCGGGTTGATGTTCCACGTACAAGGCGTACACCGCCTGCAGGTAGTCGAACAGGGCCGGCTCGTTGGCAAATGTGGCTTTCTGCTTGTCGAGGTCTTCGCGGCTCAAGCGCGGCGGGTTTTGGGTGCGCATCAGCATCAGGTCCCTGACCGCCTGCAGCATCGGGTCGCCGAGGCGACTGCTGCCTATCAGCAACTTGAGGTCGGCTTCCTCCACCAGTTCGTCCACCGACACATTGCGCTGGGCGTCGCTGGCGTCGGTGAGTTGCCAGGCAAAGTCGGCGGCGAGCTTGTCGTCATCGTTCGCCAGCCAATGCACCCGGCGCAGCAGGCCATGGGCAGAGGCCACATAAGCGCCCTGTGGATAAGTTTTCAGGTAGCCGAGGAAGCCCGCTTCGGCATCGTGCAGCGCGGACTTATCCACATGGTCGAGCTGCGGCATGTCGTATTGGTCGAACGCCTCGGCCTGCGCCTGGTTGAGTGACGCGCGCGCGGTCATGTACAGCGCGGTTTCCTTCAGCCATGGCAGCTCGCTGCTGCTGGCGGCGGCAAAGCCCCGTTCGGCATCGCTGAAGCGTCCGCTGTAGAAGTCGGCGGCGGCCTGCAGGTAAGTGCGCAGCAGCTGTGCATTGGGTGACGAGGTTTGCTGCGCGTCGAGCACCTGGCCCTCCCAGGTGCAGGTGCCGAGTAACTGCAGGCGCGCCTTGATCAGCAGGTCGCGCTCGGCCGGCGGCATGTCGGCCTTGATCACCTGGCTGATAAACGCGGTGGCGCTGTCCTCGTTGTTGCTGCGGCAACGGCTGCCTTCGCCGTTGAGGAAGGCGTCACCGGCGGGCGTGACGTCGCCGCGCGGGATGCCCAGGGGTTGCAGCAACGTCTCGAGTTCGGCTGTACGCGAGTTGCCCGGCGAGTTGTCGGACGCTTCGTCCGCAGCGGGAATCGGTACGAGGCGATATGCCGGGAACGGCACTGGGCCGAATCCCTGGGACAGGTCGTCCTCGCTCAAGGCATTCGGCGCCAGGGGCGCGGTCTTTTTGTCGGCCAGCAGCAAGCGCAGGTTCACGCGACTGTCGTTGCCGGGGCTGAGAAAGGGCTGGTTGCTGCACGCATCGAGGCTGTCATGCGAGACCCGCCAGTCGGGGTAGCACGAGTCGTCGGAGCTGGCGAGTGCCGGCTGGGAAATACCGGCGAGCAGTGCCAGTGCCAGGGGTGACAGAAAACCGATGCGCATGACGTGTCCTTGATCCTGAGTCCTTGGAGGGCGCCAATAATAGCCTGTTCCTGCGGGTGCTTCGGTGAAGCCCTACACAAATTGCTGATTTGTCCGATTCCAGAAGCGAACCGGGGGCTTTTGTCCTAGAGTGGCGGTGTTCGCACTGAGGCAATCAGGGCAGTAGTAGGGAAATCGAGGTGCGTCGGTCTGTGGTAGAGCAAAACGAAAAGGTCGGGACGTTGCCCGCATTCAATCGACTCACGTGGGAAGGTGCCGGTTGGCTCAGCCGATTGTGGTGGGTGCCGATCCTGGCCCTGGCCATGGGCCTGCGTTTTTATGGCCTGACCTCGGCGGCGATCTGGGGCGATGAAGGTTCCAGCCTGCTGCTCAGCGAGTACGCGGCGGCCGACCTGTGGTTTCACGCGGCCCATGATGTGCATCCGCCGCTGTACTTTTTCCTGCTGCGCGGCTGGATCGAACTGTTCGGTGACAGCATCCTGTCGATTCGCGGCATGAGTGCGATCCCCGGCGTGATCGCCGTGGGCCTGGGGATCTGGCTGACGCGGCAACTGTCCACCCGGCGTGCCGCGGTACTGGCGGGGATACTGCTGGCGCTGCTGCCCACGGCAGTGCGCTACAGCCAGGAAGTGCGCATGTATTCGTTGCTGGGTGTGTGGCTGCTGGCTGCCACGCTGGCGCTGGTGTACTGGGTGCGCCAACCCGAGCGCACGCGTTACCTGGCGGTGTATGTGCTGTTGATGACTGCCGGTTTCTACACCCATTACTTCACCGCACTGTGCGTGCTGGTGCATTGGGCCTACCTCGGTGTGCTGTGGCGCACGCAACCGCGCGGCCAGCGCCTGCTCGCGCGCCCGGCCTGGTGGGTGACCAACGCCGTGATTGTGTTGCTGTACCTGCCGTGGTTGCCGAACCTGTGGGATTTGGTCCAGCACGTCGACCAGCTCAAAGTCGGCGGTGATATTGGCTGGGAAGACCCGGTCAACCTGTTCTCCCTGCCGTCGATGATCTGGCAGTTCGTGCTGCAGGATGAAGGCGGCGGTTTCTGGCCCCTGCTGTTCTGGCTGTACCCGCTGCTGCTGATTGCCGTGGTGGTGATCACCGCCGTGCATGACCGTGAACGCTACCGCCCGGCCTGCCTGCTGGCGCTGTTTCTGCTGCTGCCGCTGTTGCTGGTGTATGGGGTGTCGTTCATCTCCCCGGTGTTTATCGAGCGCTATCTCACCGCCTATGCCCTGGCCTTGCCGATGCTCGTGGCGCTGGCCATCGACCGCCTGCCGGCGCGGTTTTCACTGCTGGGGGCGGCGCTGTTTGTGCTGTTTGTCGGCGTGGAATTGGTGGGTCTCAAAAACAACTTCACGGTGGATGAGCACGACCAATTCAACGTGCCGGTGGAGTTCGTCAACCGCAACTACCAGGAAGGTGACCGCATCGTCCTCAGCGACATGCTGTGGTACCTCAGCTACGTGTATTACGACCAGACCGACGCGCAATTGCAGCTCTACACCCCGCCCAAGCCCGACGGCACGCCCACCCGACCGAACGCCTACGGCTTCGGCACGCTGGTGGACCAGGACGGCGGGCGCATCTACCTCGACCGTCTATCGGCGCTGCCTGTCGAAAGCCGTCGCGTGTGGCTGATCAGCAGCAACGAGGCGCCGGATGACTTCGCCCCGCTGCCCGAGGGTTGGCGCGAGCTGAGTCGTCAGGACGGCGGCGGCGCGAGGGCGCGTCTGTTTGTGTTGTGCAACGTGCCATCGGCGCAACCCGAGGGCTGCCGCTAGACTCGGTTAAACCACTTCCAGCAGGAGCCCATCATGGAATCGCCCGTGCACAGCTTGCCGTCACTGTTCAAACAACTGGGGTTGCCGGATGACCCGGTGAGTATCGAGCAGTTTGTGGCGGTGCATTCGCCGCTCAAGCCGGATTTGAACCTGGCGGAGGCGTTTTTCTGGTCAGAGAGTCAGCGCGCGTTTCTGCGCGAGGAGATTCTGGAGGATGCGGATTGGGCTGAAGTGGTGGATGAGTTGAACCTGATGTTGCGCGGTGGGCGAGGGGGCTAAAAGACGTTGTTGAAACACGCCATGTAAAAAATGCTGAGGTAAAAAACTGGGCCTTAATCGCCCAAGTGAATGTTCTCTGTTGATCGCATTCGCTAATCAGCCCGTTAGAGCTTGATCCATGGGTGGCGACTGCCGTTAATACTTCGGCTTCGTGTGGAGACGAGTGCAAGGTTCAAAAGCCTTGGCGCAGGCTGTTTCAGTACAGCGTGTCAGAGGAGGTAGGGCGTATCCTGCAGGAGGCTCGGAAATTTCCTATCGACTAAACGGAAGTGGGCGATAGTGGAAGGTGTGAGGTACTCGTTATTAACAGGCGCTGACTCCCTGCTCTGGACGCAACATGAAACGCCTGGTCCCACGTGACGAAATTGAAAGTTATGAACTCACAAAGATCGAGAGCCCCTATTTTGCGGGAATAAAAGTACGAGAGTTTTTTCGCGCCCCATATGCCCTGCCTGGGTTGATTGAACTGCTCAGTGAGTGCGGTCTTTCTCCCGTTTGCTGCGCAGCTGAAAAAGACCAGCGGCGAGTGTTGGATAAACTGGCATCTGGTGACTGGTTGTTTGTGATGGACTATCCCTTCCTGCCTTTAAGTCGCGAATGTCGCGTCAAGTATGGACATCTGATGGGGCACCGACTGTATGTCGGGCCTGGCAAATGGGAAAAGGTAAGCCTCGATTACGATGGAATTAAAAATATCGCGATCCTCGCCGCCAATCGGTTAGTTTCGGCGGCTGATGAGGGAAGAGTATTTTTCTCGGAGGGCAAAGACCTTGCGAATACCACCAGAGTTCTGACTCAACGGTGGGTAAGGCTTGATCATCGAGATGATCAAATTAGCCACAGATCAGTTGAGCGTCGATACGGAGAGCTGCGGCATATAAAGCAACGTTATATGGAGGGCGATGACAACTGGCAGGTGGGCGGTAAGTCGTGGCATTGGCAGCCTGTAATAGCGGATATGGCCTATGAGTACAAGGAAGCGGGAAAATGACGCGCAAGGCTGTTTTTTGGTTTTGGGGAGCCATGGATGCTCTTTATCTGATTCGGTATGCAGTGGCCAGCGCAAAAGAGGGAAGAATTCCTTATTTGACCGATCTTGAAAGTGCTTTATGGGTGCTGCGTGATCACAGTGTTGTCCAGTTATACATGTTCGGCTTTGCCATGCTGCTGCAAGTTTCCATCGTGATGTCGTGCCTACTGTTCTTTCTCGGACGTGAACAGGTGAAGTGGGTTACTTACCTTCAAACACCCTTGCGATTGGCTTTTATTGTGCCTTCTTTTTCGCTGTTGATGGTTGGTGCTCAGCTTGTTCCTAACGACAACCTGGTGCTAATCGCTGCATTAGTCGTTGTCTCCGAGGCAGTGAAAGTCTGGAGCGTCTGGCGGTGGAGCAAAAGGTGCTGATATTTCCCAGCGAACTCCAGCGCTGCCTGGACGGCGAGACTGAACAGCAGCCCAAAACCTAACCTAATCCACCTGTGGGAGCAGGCACGCCAGCTCCCACAGGCGATTTTCAGCGTCAGAAGTCCTACACCCGCGCTCAGACCCGCTTTACTTACCCCCACATCCACCACCCATCCGGCAAATTGTTTCAAAACTTGACGGCTCTGGATCCATCCACCATATTGATAGTTAGCAAACTAACTGTATGCGAATTATTCAGTGTCCCAGACCCTCGAACAACTCCAGATGAACCTCAGCAGCAGCATGGTGGTGGGCGCCCGCAACTGGCGCAAAATCTGCCAGACCACGCTGGTGAGCTATGGTATTTCCGAAGCCTGCGCCGTGCCGTTGTTGATGATCGGCCGTTTGGGCGACGGTGTGCATCAGGTCAAGGTGGCCCAGGCCTCCGGCATGGAAAGCCCGTCGCTGGTGCGCCTGCTCGACCAGTTGTGCAGCGGCGGCTACGTGTGCCGCACCGAAGATGTCCACGACCGCCGGGCCAAGGCCTTGAGCCTCACCGAGCGTGGGCGCGAGCTGGTGCAAGCGGTTGAAGAACAACTGGTGCGCCTGCGCAAGGACGTGCTGGCGGACATTGCTGCGAACGACCTGGAAGCGGCCCTGCGGGTATTGCGTGCCTTTGAGGCGGCGACACTTTGAACGGATTTTTTACCGGTTTCCCACCGGCCCGCGACTGGTTCTACGGCGTGCGCACCTTTGCGGCGTCGATGATCGCCCTGTATATCGCCATGCTCATGCAGATGCCGCGCCCGTATTGGGCGATGGCCACGGTGTATATCGTCTCCAGCCCGTTTGTCGGGCCCACCAGCTCCAAGGCCCTGTACCGCGCCATCGGCACGTTCATGGGCGCGGCGGCGGCGGTGGTTTTTGTGCCGATGTTCGTGCAGTCGCCCTACGTGCTGGTGGTGGTGATCGCGCTATGGACCGGGATTCTGCTGTTCCTCTCCATGCACCTGCGCACCGCCAACAACTACGCCTTGATGCTGGCTGGCTACACCTTGCCGCTGATCGCCCTGCCGGTGGTGGATAACCCGCTGGCCGTGTGGGATGTGGCCGAGGCGCGCACGGAAGAAATCTTCCTCGGCATCGCGGTTGCGGCGGTGGTCGGTGCGATGTTCTGGCCGCGTCGCCTGATGCCGGTGTTCGACGGCTCGGTGGCCAAGTGGTTTGCCGACGCGCAGGTCTACAGCCTGCGTTTCCTCAGCCGCAATGTGCAGCCGGAAGAGGTCAGCACCTTGCGTGGCGGCATGGTCGCCACCTTCAACACCCTGGAATTGATGATCGGCCAGTTGCCTCACGAAGGCGCGCGGCCGCAGACGGTGCGCAACACCAAGGAATTGCGCGGGCGCATGATCCACCTGTTGCCGGTGGTGGATGCCCTCGACGATGCCCTGTATGCCCTGGAGCATCGCGCGCCGGAGTTTCTGGAGCGCATCGCGCCGATACTGGAAGCCTCCCGGCAATGGTTGGAAAGCACCACGCACGCTGCGCCGCTCGAAGCCTGGCGTGCCCTGCGTGACCAACTCGACGCCCTGCAACCCGAAAGCGAAGCCCTGGACGACCGCCACACGCTGCTGTTTTCCAATGCGCTGTATCGCCTCGGCGAATGGATCGACCTGTGGCAGGACTGCCGCAGCCTGCAAGCCGCCATCCAGTGCGAAAGCCAGGACACCTGGCGCGCGGTCTACCGCCACTGGCGCCTGGGCCGGCTCACGCCGTTTCTCGACCGTGGCCTGATGTTCTACTCGGCGTTTTCCACGGTCACCGCGATCATCGTCGCCTCGGTGCTGTGGATCCTGCTCGGCTGGACCGACGGCGGCAGTGCAGTGATCCTGGCCGCGGTGGCCTGCAGCTTTTTCGCCTCGATGGACGACCCGGCGCCGCAGATCTACCGGTTCTTTTTCTGGACTGCCATGTCGGTGCTGTTCGCCAGCCTGTACCTGTTCCTGGTGCTGCCCAACCTGCATGACTTCCCGATGCTGGTACTGGCGTTCGCGGTGCCGTTTATCTGCATCGGCACGCTCACCGTGCAGCCGCGTTTCTACCTCGGCATGCTGCTGACGCTGGTCAATACCTCGTCGTTCATCAGCATCCAGGGCGCCTACGACGCGGACTTCCTGAATTTCGCCAACGTCAACCTGGCCGGGCCCGTGGGCCTGCTGTTCGCGTTCGTGTGGACGCTGATCGCGCGGCCCTTCGGTGCCGAGCTGGCGGCCAAGCGCCTGACCCGTTTCAGCTGGCGCGACATCGTCAGCCTCACCGAGCCTGCAACCCTGGCCGAACACCGGCACATGGCCGCGCAGATGCTCGACCGCCTGATGCAGCACCTGCCGCGCCTGGCCCTGATCAACCAGGACACCGGCACCGCCCTGCGCGATTTGCGCGTGGCGCTCAACCTGCTCGATCTGCTGGCGTACTCGCCGCGCATCTACGGTGTGCCGCGCGTGCTGCTCAACCAGGTGGTGGAAGGCGTGGGCGGTTACTTCAAGGCCTGCCTCAAGGCGGGTGAACGCTTGCCCGCGCCCAGCGGTCTGCTGATGACCCTCGACCGCACCCGGCGCGCGCTCAACGGCCAGGGCCTGCAAGACGAAGACGACACCCGCCTGCACCTGCTGCATGCGCTGGCCGGCCTGCGCCTGTCGCTGCTGCCGGGGGTGGAATTTATTGGTGGCACGGAGATGGAAGCGCCGCTGCCTGATGGAGCGCCTTTATGATCGGTGATCTGGATATCAGCGGGGTGTTCCTGCCCACGCTGCTGGTGCTGATGGGCATTACGTACGTGTTGTTCCTGGTGGTGCACGGGCTGTTGACCCGCGTCCACTTCTATCGCCTGGTCTGGCACCGGGCATTGTTCAATGTGGGGCTCTACGCGCTGTTGCTGGGCGCGGTGGACTCACTCAGTCGATACCTGATGACATGAAAAAACCTTTTTTGACCATCGGCCGTGTAGTCCTCACGTTGTTGATCGTGACGTTTGCGGTTGTCGTTGTGTGGCGCATGGTCATGTACTACATGTTTGCACCCTGGACCCGTGACGGGCACATCCGTGCCGACATCGTGCAGATCGCCCCGGACGTGTCCGGGCTGATCCAGCAGGTAGAGGTGCGCGACAACCAACTGGTGACCAAGGGCCAGGTGCTGTTCGCCGTCGACCAGGACCGCTTCAAGCTGGCCCTGCGCCAAGCCCAGGCCGCCGTAGCCGACCGCCAGGAAACCCTGGCCCAGGCCCAGCGCGAGTACAAGCGTAACCGTGGCCTCGGCAACCTGGTGCCCAGCGAGCAACTGGAAGAAAGCCAATCGCGCGTGGCCCGTGCGCAATCGGCCCTGGCCGAAGCCCAGGTGACGGTAGATTCCGCCCAACTCAACCTCGACCGCTCGGTGATCCGCAGCCCGGTGGACGGCTACGTCAACGACCGCGCGCCGCGTGCCCAGGAGTTCGTGACGGCCGGGCGCCCGGTGCTGTCGGTGGTGGACAGCAACTCGTTCCATATCGACGGCTACTTCGAGGAGACCAAGCTCGACGGCATCCACGTCGGCATGAGCGTGGACATCCGCGTGATCGGCGACAATGCGCGCCTGCGTGGCCATGTGCAAAGCATCGTCGCCGGTATCGAAGACCGTGACCGCACCAGCGGCTCCAACCTGCTGCCCAACGTCAACCCGGCGTTCAGCTGGGTGCGCCTGGCCCAGCGGATCCCGGTGCGCATTGCCTTTGACGATGTGCCGGCGGACTTTCGCATGATCGCCGGGCGTACGGCGACGGTGTCGATCATCGGTGACAAGGTCAAAGATGGAGACAAACCATGAAGCAGCTCCTGGCAACCGCTGCGTTGGGGTTGTTGCTGTCGGCCTGCCAGGTGGTAGGGCCGGATTACAAGCTGCCGGAAAAGTCCGCCGTCAACCGTGGCGACCTGCAAGGGCAGCTGGCGGGCGAGGGCAACAATGTGGTGTCGGCGCCGGTGCCGGCCGACTGGTGGAAACTCTACAAGGACCCACGCCTGGATGAGTTGGTGCGCCAGGCCATGGCCTCCAACACTGACCTGCGCGTGGCCGCCGCCAACCTGCAACGCGCGCGTTTCCAGACTCAGGAAGCCGAATCCGCCGGCGGTTGGAGTGCCGGTGCCAAGGCCGAGGCTCAGCGCCTGCAGGAGTCGGGTGAGGCCTATTTGCTGACGGAAAAAGTCCCGGTGGCCAACATCGGCAGCGCCAGCATCAGCACCTCGTACCAGTTCGATCTGTTCGGCACCCTGCAACGCGGCATCGAAAGCGCCCAGGCCAGCGCCGACGCCGCGCAAGCCGCCGCCGATATCGCCCGCATCACCCTGGTGGCCGATGTGGTGCGCTCCTATACCCAGGTCTGCGCGGCCAATGAAGAGCTGGCGATTGCCAACGAATCCCTCGACCTGCAAGGCCAGAGCACTAAGCTGACCCAGCGCCTGCGCGACGCCGGGCGTGGGGATGAAACCCAGGTAACCCGCTCGCAGACCCAATACAAATCCCTGCGTGCCGACATGCCGCGCTACGAAGCCGCGCGCCAGGCCGGGCTGTTCCGCCTGTCGATGCTGTTGGCCAAGCCGCTGGACCAACTGCCGGCAGGCACTGCCACCTGCGCCGAGCTGCCGCACATCGCCCAGTTGTTGCCGGTGGGCGACGGCGCGGCCCTGCTCAAGCGCCGTCCCGACGTACGCCAGGCCGAGCGTCAACTCGCCGCTGCCACCGCGCGTATCGGCGTGGCGACCGGTGCGCTGTACCCGGACATCAGCATCGGCGCCACGGTGGGCACCGTCGGTATCCTCGACGACCTGGGCACCGCTCCCACCAACCGCTGGGGCTTTGGCCCGCTGATCAGCTGGTCGTTACCCACCAATGGCGCGCGTGCGCGCATCCACGAAGCCGAAGCCGCGACCCAGGGTGCCCTGGCCCACTTCGATGGCGTGGTGCTCAATGCCATCCGCGAGACCCAGACCGGCCTGGCGCAATACACCGCGCAGTTGCAACGGCGCGACGCGCTGACCGAGGCCGGCGAGTCCGCACGGGAAGCCGCCGACCAGACCCACCGCTTCTTCCAGGCCGGCCGCGCGTCGTTCCTGGCCGACCTGCAGGCCACCCGTACCTACACCGACGTCCGCGCGCAACTGGCCGCGGCCAACACCCAGGTTGCCATGAGCCAGATCGATCTGTTCCTGGCCCTGGGCGGTGGTTGGGAAAGCGGACGAACGCAAGCGTCACAGGGCAGCAAACCCTGAGCAGGTAGCTATGCTTTGTCAGGTGGATCGCCGTGACGATCCGCCTGACACTGCTCGCGTTTGCTCATGGGGATTCCAATAATGAAAAACCCTTATGCTCCCGCTTTCTGGTGCGTGTGCTTCGCACTGGTGTTGTTATCGGCTGCCTATTTCTACGGCGTCATGCTTGCCCATCAGATCGACAAGGCCATGGTGTTTCTCGACAGCGCGTGCCTGGTGATTGGCACGCTGTCCATCGGCGTCGTGGCGTGGGCCTCCTACCAAAATCAACGCGTGAAGAAAAAGCTCCTCGAACAAGGCAAGACCCGCGTGGCCATCTGGGACACCAAGGTCGCCCTGCGGCGCGTCGAAACCGTGTTCGATCGCTATTTCTGGGGCAGCTACTGGCAGCCTGGGCGCACCTTCCAGGAAGTCATGGGCGACCTCACTGGCACGCCCCTGGAAAAAAGCCTCGAAGTCCTGAAAAAACAGTGCGTAGCCCTCGATCAGCAGGTAGCCGAGGGTAGGCATTGGCTGAATAACGCGCGGGAATTGTCCGACGTCGCCACGCAGATGGCCCGCGAACGCTACCAACTGGACTTCTGCGACCCCAAGACCGACACCCCGGGCAATGCCGTCATACACCGCGAGTTTGAGGTGTTGGTGTACACCTGGACCGCGCGCCTGAAGAGTTTTGACCACCAGCTCGACGAGATCGAATTGGAGTACTCGTGAACCAACTGCACGCCTGACCCCTCTGAAAAGCTGGGCCGTCCGCGGCCGCCAGTGCTAATCTTCCCCCGCTTTCGGCGGGCTTGAGCCAACCCCTTTGGGGTTCAAGGAAGACAGCCCACTTCTCACAGGATTTGATCAGGTCACTTCATGAATAAGCCAGCAGTTGTTCTTTTGGGTTTCGTTGTCGCCGTTGGCGTCGTCAGTGCAGGCGGCGCCTGGTACACCGGTAAGCAGCTGGAGCCCGTGCTGCAAACGGCGGTGCAGGACGCCAACAAGGAACTGCAACGGTCCATGGCCGGCGTCGACGGCAGCGTCGCCCTGGAACTGGTCTCCCTGGACCGTGGCTTGTTCAGCAGCACCGCGCACTACCGCCTCAAGGCGCAAGGCTCGTTCTTCGGCGAGCAGAACCCCAATCCTGAACTGCTGTTTGTCGACCATATCGAACACGGCCCGCTGCCGTTCTCGCGCCTGGTGTCGCTGAAATGGCTGCCGGTCATGGCCACCAGTCACTACGAACTGGAAAAGAACGCCACCACCGAAAAATGGTTCGCCGCCGCCAAGGACGTGTCGCCGCTCAAGGGCGTGGCCAATATCGGCTACAACCGTTCGGTCAGCGGTAACCTCGAACTGCTGCCCCTGGAGTACAAGGACGAAACGTCCTCGGCAAGCTTCTCCGGCGCCAACCTGGACTTCGACAGCACCGCCGAAGGCAAGAAGGTCAAGGCCGATGGCTACATGAACAGCCTCAAGATCGCGGTGATCGATGCCAATGGCACGCCGTTCGACGCCGAGTTTGCCGGCCTGACCGTCGCCAGCAACCTGGAGAAATCCACCTTCGGCTTCTACACCGGGCAGAACACCGTTGAGCTGACCGACAGCAAGCTGACCTTCGGTCCGCAGAAGGCCGTGCTGACCCTCAAGGGCTTCGAGCAGAAAGACACCAGCGAAATCAAAGAAAACAGCATGGATGGCCGCGTTGACTACAAAATCGACGAGATCGGCTACCAGGGCAAACCGGTTGGCTCCGCTGCCATGGCCGTGAGCCTGAAGAACATCGACGTGCCGTCGGGCCTCGTGCTGACCAAGCTGTACCAGGACAAGATGCAGCCGGTGCAAGCCGCCGCCGCTGCCGGCCAACCGGTGCCGGAGCTGCAACTGACCGAAGCCGAGCAGACCCTGGCCGAAGCCAACGTCAACCAGTTGCTGGCCGCCAAGCCGCACCTGGCGCTGGAAAACCTGTCGTTGAAAACCACCCACGGCGAAAGCAAGCTCAGCCTGGTCGTGGACCTGGCCAAGCCGGCCTCCATGGAACTGCCGCCGATCGAGCTCGGCAAGCAGATGGTGTCCCTGCTGGACGCCAACCTGACCCTGTCCAAGCCAATGATCGCCGACGTGGCCGCCCTGCAAGCGCAGGTAGGTGGCGTAACCGATCCTAAAGCCATCGAGCAGCAATCCCAGATGGCCAGCGAGATGGTCAGCGGCATGGCGGTCGGCACGCAACTGGCGACCCTGGTCGGCAGCGACGTGGTGTCCAAGCTGCACTACGCCAACAATGAAGTGACCTTCAACGGCCAGAAGATGACCGTTGAGCAGTTCATTGGCTTCGTGATGTCCAAAGTCGGTGCGGTGAGCGGCGCGCAGTAAGAATTTCGCCATCACCCCGAAATAAATAATGGGGGAGCGGGGTTGCCTGCGATAAGGGTCAAACGGTCGGCGCGTAGCCTTGCCGTCACCCCCTTATCGCACGCAACCCCGCTCCCCCATTCGCTTTTCAGAATCTGCGGCAATTCTGAACAATTGTTCTGAATTGTCCATTTCGATACAAGCGTCGGGGATAGTTCCTACAGGAAAGCTAGGTCGGGTCACGAGACGCCGACACCCTGAGGCAAATTGCTCAGGACCACCTATCGTTACAGCTTTCCGTGTGTAAGGAAGCTCACGATATGTTGCGAAACCTACCACTCAGTGCCACAGGACGGTTGCGACTGCTCATCGGGGTCGCCTTGTGCAGCCAATTGCTGGTCCCCACCTTCGCCATGGCCGATTCGGCCTATGACGCCCTGATCATTCAGGCGCGCAACGGCAACTTCACTCCCGCCCTCACGCAACTGCGGCAATGGCCCGCCGAGCGCCAGACGCCAGGCCAGATCAGTGACCATCTGGTGATCGCCGGCTGGGCCGGGCAAGACGCTGAAGTGCTGAAGGTGTACGAGGCCCAGGGCGCGAACCGCAACCTGACCTCCCAGGCGCTGGCCACTGTTGCGCGCACCTATCGCAACCAGAAGCAGTGGGCGCAGGCCGAGGCAGTCTATCGCCGCGCGCTGCTGCGTGAACCGAACAATGTCGACCTGCAACTGGGCCTTGCGCTCACACAGGCCGACGGCGGCCAGGCCAACGAAGCCGTGCAGCGCACCCGCGCGCTGGTGGCGGCCAAGCCGGACGATCCCAACCGCCGCATGGCACTGGGCTACGCGCTGACCCGCGCCGGTCTCAATTACGACGCGTTGTTTGAATTCGACCAGGCGTTTATCCGCACTGGCGACAAGCCTGAAGTCGCTCGCGAGTACATCGTCGCCCTGCAAAAGGCGCGCTTGCCGGAAGCCGCGCTGCGCCTGTCGGCCAAGCGCCCGGGCCTGCTGGATGATGTCACTCAGCGCCGCCTGGAAGGCGACGTGGCGGCCGAGCGTGTGCGCATGGCCGAGTTCGCTACGCGCACCGAGCAGGAACGCTATGTCATCGCCGACCGGGCGCTGCAGGACTACGACAAGCTGCTCGCTCGCTGGACCCCGGACCCCACTGCGCATGACGACGTCGTGCGCTGGCGCATCGACCGCCTCGGTGCACTCAAGGCCCGTGCGCGCATGGCGCAGGTCATCCGCGAGTACGAAACCCTCAAGAGCGAAGGCGTGCAGTTGCCGACGTATGCCGTGCGCTGGGTCGCCGCCGCCTACCTCGACCAGCGCGAGCCGGAAAAGGCCGAGCCACTCTATCGCCAGGCCATCACGGCGCCGGACGCCGATCCGGCGGACCATGTCGAAGACAGCACCGCGCTGTTCTATGCCTTGCTCGAGAGCGACAAGGTGATGGAAGCGCGTGAGGTCGCCAGCAACCTGGCCGACAGCCAGAACCCACGGGTGGAACTCAAGGGCCTGCCGATCGGCAACCCCAACGACAGCTGGATGGATGCGCAACAACTGTCGGCCCAGGCCGGCACTTACGGCGGCGACCTGCCAGGCAGTGAAGCCGGCCTCGAAGCGCTGGTGGCCAAGGCCCCGGGCAACGTCGGCTTGCGTCTGGCCCAGGCCGATATGTACCGCGCCCGTGAATGGCCGCGTCGGGCCGAGGGCAGCCTCAAGGAAACCGAAGCCCAGGCGCCGCGCGACATCGGCCTGGAAGTGAGCCAGGCCTACACCGCGATGGATCTGCAGGAATGGCGGCAAATGGACGCGCTGACCGATGACGTGCTCGCGCGCAACCCGGACAACCGCCAGGTGCAGCGCCTCAGCCGCCTGCGCGATGTACACGACATGGCCGAGCTGCGTGTCGAGGCCTACACCGGTAAAAGCTACGGCGGTGGCGGCAATGACGACGTGGGCGCGGTCGCGGGCAGTCGCGACTGGGGCATCGAAAGCGTGCTCTACAGCCCGCCCATCAATGAAGATTGGCGCGTGTTCGCCGGCGCCGGTTATGCCACCGCCGACTTCACCGAAGGCACCGGCCAGCACCGTTTCCAGCGGGTTGGCGTGGAGCAGCGCACCCGCGACATGACCCTGGAGGCTGAAGTTTCCAACCATTCCTACGGCTACGGCTCCAAGCAAGGCGCCGCGGTGTCGATCACCCGCGACATCAACGACAACTGGCAATACGGCGGCAGCCTCGGCTACCTGCTGGCCACCACGCCGTTGCGGGCGTTGAACGCCGACGTCACCGCCAACGGCGGCAGCGGCTTTATCCGCTGGCGCGCGAATGAAAGCCGCGAGTGGAAACTGTCCCTGAGCCCGTCCCACTTCAGCGACGGCAACAATCGGCTCGAAGCCTTGCTCACCGGCCGCGAGGGCATCTACAGCTCGCCCCATGTGCAAGTCGACCTGGGCCTGGAGGTCGGCGCGAGCCGCAACACCAAGGACGACACGGTGTACTTCAACCCCAAGTCGGACCTCAGCGTGTTGCCCAGCGTCACCGTCAATCATGTGCTCTATCACCGCTACGAGACCCAGTGGAGTCAGCAGTTCCAGGTCGGTGCGGGTACCTATAGCCAGCGCGACTACTCCACCGGCGGGGTCGGCCTGATCGGCTACGGCCAACGCATCCGCTGGAATGACGTGCTGGAAGCCGGCGCCAACCTGAGCTTGATCAGCCGACCTTATGACGGCGATCGCGAACGCGATCTGCGCCTGCTCGTCGACCTCACTTACCGTTTCTAGAAGAGCCTGACCATGACCGTCCTCAGCCGTTGCTTGTTGGTCCTGGGTGTATTGCTGGCCAGTGCCTGCGCCCAGCAACCCGCGCCTTACACCCCACCCGCCGAGCGGCCGACGCCGCCCAATGAGGCGCCGTGGCCGAAGAACCATTTCCTCGGCATCGCCTACCACGATGTCGAGGATCGCGACCCGGACCAGGCGGTGGTGGCGGTGCGCACCGAGCGGTTGATCGACCAATTGGCCTGGCTGCGCGAGAACGGCTACCAGCCGGTCAGCGTCGACCAGATCCTGGCTGCACGCAGCGGTGGGCGCGAGCTACCGCCCAAGGCCATCCTGCTCAGCTTCGACGACGGTTATTCGAGTTTCTACACCCGCGTGATGCCGATCCTGCGGGCCTATCATTGGCCGGCGATCCTGGCCCCGGTGGGCTATTGGATCGACACGCCGCTGAACAAACCGGTGGACTTCGCCGGCACGCCCCGCGCGCGCTCGGACTTCCTCACCTGGCAGCAGGTGAAGGAGATATCCCAGTCGGGCCTGGTCGAAATCGCCGCGCATACCGACGCCAGCCACACCGGGATCCTGGCCAACCCCCAGGGCAACCTGGAGCCCGCCGCCGCCACACGGAGCTACGATGCCGCTACCGGCAAGTACGAAACCGACGCGCAGTTCCAGGCGCGGATGCGTGCCGACGTGACGGCCATCTCCAACAAGCTGCGTGCCGTCACCGGCAAGGCGCCGCGTGTGTGGGTGTGGCCTTATGGCGCCGCCGATGGCACGTCCCTGGCCGTTGTGGGCGAGCAGGGCTACCAGATGGCCCTGACCCTGGACGACGGCCTCGACGACCTTGCCAACCTCAAGAGCAGCCCGCGCTTTCTGGTGGCGTCCGACCCGGATGGCGAGCACTACGCCAACGCGATTGTCGGCACCGAGACCAAGGCCTCGATGCGCGTGCTGCATGTCGACCTCGACAACGTCTACGACCCTGACCCGACCCAGGAGGCGCGCAACCTCGACCAGTTGGTGCAGCGCGTGGTGGACATGGGCGTGAGCACCGTGTTCCTGCAAGCCTTCGCCGACCCCAAGGGCGACGGCCTGGTGCATTCGCTGTACTTCCCCAACCGCCACCTGCCGGTGCGCCGCGACCTGTTCAACCGCGTGACCTGGCAACTGCGCACCCGTGGTCATGTGGCGATCTTCGCGTGGATGCCGGTGCTCAGTTTTGCCCTCGACCCGGCGTTGCCGCGCGTCACCCGTTGGAACCCGAAGACCGGCCAGCTCGGCCTTGATCCGGACCAGTACAAGCGCCTGTCGCCGTTCGATCCGAAAGTGCGCCAGCAGATCGGCGAGATCTACGAAGACCTGGCGCGCAACACCGCTGTCGACGGCGTGCTGTTCCACGACGATGCGATCCTCTCGGACTTCGAAGACGCCAGCCCGGCAGCGCTCAAGGCCTACGCCGCCAACGGCCTGCCCGACACCATCGCCGCTTTGCGCGCCGACCCGGCCGTGATGCAGCGCTGGACACGCTTCAAGAGTCGCTACCTGATCGACTTCACCCAGGAGCTGACTGCCAAGGTCCGTGCCATCCGTGGGCCGCAGGTGCAGACCGCGCGCAATATCTTCGCCGAGCCGATGCTCAACCCCGGCAGCGAAGCCTGGTTCGCGCAGAACCTCGATGACTTCCTCCAGACCTACGACTGGACCGCGCCCATGGCCATGCCGCTGATGGAAGGCGAAACGCTGAAGAACTCCAATGCCTGGTTGGAAAAATTGGTCGCCACGGTCAAGGCGCGCCCCGGTGCGCTGCAACGGACCGTATTCGAACTGCAAGCCAAGGATTGGCGCACCCAGGCCGCGCCCGATATCGACGGGGCGCAGATGGCACAGTGGATGGGTGTACTCAAACGCCAGGGGGTCACGAGTTTTGGTTATTACCCGGACAACTTCCTGGAAAACTCGCCGGATCTGAAGACAGTGCGTCCGGCCCTTTCCAACCAATGGAACCCTTGACCATGTTCGACAGAATCCTGGCGTTATTCGTGCTGGCACTGGTGTTGGGTGTGCCCCTGGGCCTGATCTTCCTGGTCACCGGGCAGTTCCTGATGGACTTCGTGTTTTTCTACCCGCTGTTCATGTCGGCGCTGTGGATCGCCGGTGGACTGTATTTCTGGTTGCACTGGGAGCGCCACTGGCCGTGGGAAGAAGACACCCCGGCGCCGGTGCTGGCCGGCAACCCGCTGATCTCGATCATCATCCCTTGCTACAACGAGGGCGATAACGTCGCCGACACCATGGAGGCCGCGCTGGCCCAGGTGTACCCGAATATCGAGGTGATCGCGGTCAACGACGGTTCCTCCGACAACACTGCCGCAGTACTGGATGCCCTGGCCTTGCAGCAGCCACGCCTGCGCGTATTGCACCTGGCGCAGAACCAGGGCAAGGCGGTGGCGTTGCGCATGGGCGCCGTGGCCGCGCGCAGCGAATACCTGGTGTGCATCGATGGCGACGCGTTGCTGGATAAGAATGCGGCGGCCTACATGGTTGCGCCGATGCTCGACAACCCGCGCCTGGGCGCCGTCACCGGCAACCCACGGATTCGCACGCGCTCGACGCTGATCGGGCGGGTGCAGGTGGGCGAGTTCTCGTCGATCATCGGCTTGATCAAGCGCACCCAGCGGGTGTTCGGGCGGATCTTCACGGTGTCGGGTGTGGTGGTGGCGTTTCGCAAGAAAGCGCTGGACCGCATCGACTACTGGAGCACCGACATGATCACCGAGGACATCGATGTCAGTTGGAAGCTGCAGCTCGATCACTGGAGCATCTTCTACGAGCCGCGTGCACTGTGCTGGATCCTCATGCCGGAAACCGTCGGAGGCCTGTGGAAGCAGCGCCTGCGCTGGGCCCAGGGCGGCGCCGAGGTGCTGTTCAAGAATATCCGTGGCATCTGGCAGTGGCGCCATCGCTACCTGTGGCCGTTGCTGTTCGAGTACTGCCTGTCCACCGGATGGGCCTTCACCTTCCTGCTGTCGGTGATCTTCTGGGGCGTGGGTAAATTCATCCCGCTGCCACAGGCAATTACCGTGGACTCCCTGGTGCCGCCGGCGTTTACCGGGCTGGTGCTGGCGATGGTGTGCCTGGTGCAGTTTGCGGTGAGCATCCTGATTGACCGGCGCTACGAGAAAGACCTGTGGAAAACCCTGTTCTGGACCGTGTGGTACCCGATGGTGTTCTGGCTGGTCAGCCTGTTCACCACCTTGGTCAGTTTCCCCAAGGTGCTGTTCAACCAGCACCAGAAGCGCGCCCGCTGGGTCAGCCCGGATCGCGGTATCAAACCCCTTGAAGAGGAGGCGTGAGCATGAAACTGGTCAGAACCCGCCAGCGCTCCGTGATGTGGATCATCGATGTGCTGTTGACCCTGATGGCCTGGGCCGGCTTGATCTGGCTACTGGCTCGCGGGATTACCTCGATGCTCGACACCCACGGCGGTCCCCGTATCGAGGCGCCGATTTTTGCGGCGCTCAACACCCTGCAGGTTTACCTGTGGATTGCCTTGTTCAACGCCGTGATCCTGATCAGCTGGGCGCGCTACCAGCAACGCCGGGGCCGCAAGTTCGCCCAGCGTCGCGCCGAGGCCAAGGCCCTCACCGACCAGAACCTGAGCGACAGCTTCAGCCTCGGCGAGGGCGACCTGGAGCAACTGCGCCGGCCTGGCGTGCTGGTGATCCACAATGACGACGACGGCGGGGTGGCGGAGGTCAAATCCCATGTCTCGCGGGATGTGGAAAAGCCGGGGCTGACCCTGGTGCCTGGCCAGGATCGCAACAAGGACGCCAGCTAGGATTTACGCTGGAGAGTGTTCCCGCGCAATGTGGGAACACTCTTGGGTAATACCGATAAGTGGGATCCAATTCACAAAAACGCCGCGAACTTTTCTGCCTTTTCCGGTACTAACTTATCTCGGCAAGAACTTGATGGCTAACTAATGGCAACTTTCAAGTTCTCCGACGAATCGCCATCAAAACTAATGCCGCTTGTCGGAATAATACTGCCAGTCACAGGCTTTATTTCTTTTTGATGATTTTTAGTTGTTATTAATCAATAGGTTAAGTGATTAACTAGTACGGCTGTGCAACTAATCCAGTTTCTTGGGTTAGCGCAAGTTCGATGTTAGTTTGCCGCCCCTTGATTTTCGACGGATCGAACATGTCTTTGTTATCGCCACGGACTCGGTATTTGCTGTGCACTTTCCTGCTCGCTTATTTGAGTATGAACAGTGCCATGGCCGCCCCTACGCCAGGGGATCAGGACCTGATTCGCGACCGCCAGAACCGCCTTCTCGAAGAGCAGCGCCGGCGCCTGGAAGAACTTCAGGACCTGCCCGGCAAAGACACCAAGGCCCAGGCGCCGGCCACGCCCGTCGATACCCGCTGCTTCCCGATCCAGGACATCGAACTCAAGGGCGCCGACAGCCTGTCCGCCGCCGACCGCACGCGCCTGCTCAAGCCCTATATCGGCCAGTGCCTGGGCGTGGCACAGCTCAATGAACTGCTCAAGGTCATCACCGACTATTACATCGCCAAGGGCCGGGTCACCAGCCGCGCCTACCTGCCGCAACAAGACCTCTCCAGCGGTCACCTCCAGGTGCTGGTGGTGGAAGGCAAGCTCGAAGGCCTGAAGGGTGCCGAGGGCAGCAGCGTGACCGATCGCGAACTGGCCATGGCGTTTCCCGGCAAGGTCGGCGAGGCGCTGAACCTGCGTGAAGTCGAGCAACTGGTGGACCAGCTCAGCCGCTTGCCGTCCAAGCAGGCGCAGATGGAATTGATCCCCGGCAGCCAGGTCGGCGGCAGCGAAGTGGTGGTGAAAAACCAGCCGCAAAAGCCCTGGCGCGCCAGCCTGTCGCGCAACAATGACGGGCAGAAAAGCACCGGCGAACAGCAATGGGGCGCGGGCCTGGAGTGGGACAGCCCGCTGGGCCTGGCTGACCAGTTGATAATGCGCGGCGGCCATGACGCGATCAGCGACCACCAGAAAACCTCGAAAAGCAGCATGCTCTACTACAACCTGCCGTGGGGCTGGTGGAACTTCAGCTACAGCTACAGTGAAAGCGACTACCGCACGCCGGGTGACCTCCAGGGCTACAAATACAAGCAGACGGGCGACAGCCAGAACCACCAATTGCGCGCCGAGCGCGTGGTGCATCGCGATGACGTGAGCAAGACTTCGGTCAACGTCGGCCTCACTCATTTGCGCACCAACAACTATATCAACGACGAGCGCCTGGGCGTCAGCAGCAACCGCCTCAGTGAGTTCCAGGTCGGCCTCAGCCACGGGCGGCGGATCGCCAGTGCCTTCGTCAACCTGGATGTCGGCATGCAAAACGGCATCGGCGCCTTCGATGCCCAGCGCGACGAACAGCGACGCGACGGCTTCGGCAACCTCACGCCCACCCCCCGCTACCGCAAATACACGGCCACCGCCAGCTACCTGCAACCGTTCACGCTGTGGGGCGAGTCGTTCAGTTTCACCAGCCTGGCCACCGGGCAGCGCAGTGAAGATGTGTTGTATCCGTCGCAACGCATGAGCCTGGGCGGTTCCTACTCGGTGCGTGGGTTCAAGGACCAGCAACTGAACGGTGACAGCGGCGGCTACTGGCGCAACGACCTGCGCTGGACCCGTCCGGTCACGGTCGGCTGGCTGCGCCCGGCCTTGCTCGAATACGGCGCCGGCGTCGGTTACGACCAGGGCGTGATTCGCAATGACCGTTACAACGACACCCAGCATGGCCGGGTGTCGAGCAACTCCGTTGAGTTGTTCGCGCGGGGCAAATACGTCAGCACCAGTGTGACGTTTGCCCATTCCCTGGAGCGACCTGGCGTGGTGACCGAGCGCGAAGCGCCGATCTATTTCCGCCTGGATTTCTTCCTGTAATTCAACGCCGCTGCCGTGAGATTCTGAATATGGACGTTCGCCCTGTTATTGCCCTGAAAACCCTGTCCCAGCGTGGCCTGGCCCTGATCCTGGCCAATGCGCTGTTCTGGCAGCCGCTGCTGGCCCAGGCCGACGGTATCGTGGTCAGTGGTCCGGGCACGACCGTCGGCCAGGCGGGCAACGGCGTGCCGGTGGTGAACATCGCCACGCCCAATGGCAGCGGCCTGTCCCATAACCAGTTCAAGGACTACAACGTCGGCCCCAATGGCGTGATCCTCAACAACGCCACGGGCATGGTCCAGAACACGCAGCTGGGCGGGATCATCGTCGGTAACCCGAACCTCAAGGGCGGCGCCGCGAATGTCATCCTCAACGAAGTCAACGGCGGCAGCCCCAGCCAGTTGCGCGGCTACACCGAAGTGGCGGGCCAGTCGGCCAAGGTGATCGTCGCCAACCCGTATGGCATCAGCTGCAACGGCTGCGGTTTTATCAACACCCCGAATGTCACCCTGACCACCGGCAAGCCAGTTATCGACAAAGTCGGCCGCCTGGACCATTACCAGGTGGATGGCGGTGCGGTGACCATCGACGGTAAGGGCTTGAACGCGAGCAACGTCGACCATTTCGAGATCATCACCCGTTCGGCCAAGATCAACGCGCAGATCAATGCACGCGAGCTTACGGTGATCGCCGGTCGCAATGACGTCGATGCCAAAAGCCTGAAAACCACCGCGCGTGCCGACGACGGCAGCGCCAAGCCGGAGCTGGCGATCGACTCGTCGGCGCTCGGCGGCATGTACGCCGGCGCCATCAAGCTGGTGGGTACCGAGGCCGGCGTCGGCGTGAAGCTCGACGGCACATTGGCCGCCAGCGGCGGCGATATCCAACTCGATGTCAACGGCCACCTGAGCATGGCCCAGGCCGCCTCCAGCGGTGCGGTGGACATCAAGGCGGCAAGCCTGGATGCCCAGGGGCCGGTCTACGCCGGCACCACCCTGAAGGCCAAGACCAAGGGCGAGCTGAAAAACCGCAAGAGCCTCGCTGCCCGTGACAGCATCACCCTCGCGAGCAACGGCAAGCTGACCAACAACGGCATCATCGAAGCCGGGGTCAACGCCGACAACATCCGCAACGCCGGGGGCGACGTCAAGCTCGACAGCCAGCAGATCACCAACACCGGCACCGTAATCGCCAATCGCAGCCTGACCGCGACTGTCGCCCAAGACCTGGATAACCAAGGCGCCAGCATGAGCGCCAAGCAAGCGCTGAACATCACCGCCGGCAGCCTCGATAACCGCAACAAGGGCCAATTACTCAGCGACGGTACTCAAACCCTCAACGTCAGCGGCCTGCTGGACAACAGCCAAGGCGGCATCATCGACAGCACGGGTGCATTCACCCTGCACGGCAATACCCTCGACAACAGTGCCGGCAACCTTACCGGCGCCAGCACGCTTACCCTGGATTTGCTCGGTGACCTGATCAACCGCAACGGCAAGCTGGCGAGTGTCGGGCCCTTGCTGGTCCAGCGTGCCGCCCACCTAGACAACCAGGGCGGCAAGCTCGCAAGCCAAAGCTTGCTGACGGTGTTCGCCACCAGCATCGACAACCAGAACAGCGGCACCCTGGCCGCCAACGATGGCCTGAGCCTGACCGCCTCCGAAGGCGTGCAGAACGGCACCAACGGCCTGATCCACAGCGAAAAGGCCGGCCTCGGCATCACCGCCGGCACCCTCCATAACAACGGCGGACGCATCGCGGCCAAAGGCGGCGATGCGCTTATCGATGCCACGGATTTCAACAACGGCAGTGGCAACCTGTTCGCCCGTGACCGCGTGCACCTGAGTGGCGTGAATGTGGATAACGGCGGAGAGATCGCCGCCAACCGGATCGACGTCAGCCTGCGCGGCGCCCTGGTCAACCGTGGCTTGATCGAAAGCGCCACGACCCTGGATGTCGACAGCGCAAGCCTCACCAACAGCGGGCAAATGCGCGCCCTCGGCGTCGTCGGCAAGACCCGCTACGCCATCGGTGGCCTGCTGAACAACAGCGGCAGCCTGGAGACCGCCAACGACCAATTGAGCCTCGCCGCCGGCACCTTCCAGAACACCGGCGGCAAGGTGTTGCACGTCGGCACCGGCGTGCTCGACCTCAGTGGCATCAGCCTCGATGACGTCGGCGGCAGCCTGGTGACCCAGGGCGACTTGACCCTCGACAAGACCCACTGGACCAACAGCACCGTGATTCAGGCCGGGCGCCTGACGGTGAATGTCGACAACCTGCATCAGACCGCCACCGGGCAATTGCTCGGTACCCGCAGCCTGGTCGGCAGCGGCCAGGACTGGACGGTGGGCGGCTCCGTTGCCAGCCAGGGCAGCCTCGACCTGTCGGTGGGCAACCTGCTCAATGACCACGGGTTGATCTTCAGCGGCGGCGACATGAACCTGAAGGTCGACCGCCTGAAAAACCTCGGCGCCAGCATCTACGCCATGGGCAACCTGCGCGTTGACCGCGACGGCCAGGGTGGGCTGGCCACCAGCATCATCAACAGCTCGGGCACCATCGAAAGCGAGCGCAACCTCGTCCTGGCGGCCAGCACGATCGACAACATCCGTACGGTGCTGACCACCGAATCGGGCATCTACAGCGCCTCCATCACCCCTATCGCCTGTGTCGAGGGCGTGACCGGTGGCGACTGCGACGGTGGCAAGCAGAACCGACCGTTCCAGATCACCCAACGCGATCGCTTCATCGTCAGCGACGCGACGGCGGCGTCCAGCATTACCTCGGGCGCCGACATGCTGCTGACCGGCGGCGACCTGCTCAACAGCAGCAGTAGCATCGCCTCGGGTGGCAATATGACGGTGCGGGTCAACCAATTGACCAACGTCGGTGTGGTGACCCACGACACCCAGTACGACCGCGTGTTTACCTCCGATCGCGAGCGCAAGCCAGAGGGTTGGTACCGCTACGCCGCGGACTTCACTGACCAATATTCGATTGGCGGCACTCGGTACGACGCCAATAACCTCGGCGGCCTGGAAGCGTCGCTGGCGACGTTTATCGGCGCGATGCAGATGGAGAAGCTCCCCCTGCGCAAGACCACCGAACTGGCACCGGTGGACCAGAGCTACGCGGCCGTGATTCAGGCCGGTGGCGCTGTGAATGTGCAGGCCCAGGCCGGTATCGACAACAGCGTCGTGCGCGGCGGCTACACCTACGTCGGCAGCGGCGCCAACAGCCATGCGCCGGGCTACTCGACCGAGGTCAGCCTCAACCCGCAGCTGCCGCCGGACGTCGCCCAGCAACAAGTCAACCCGTTGGGCCTGCCAGGCTTCGACCTGCCCACCGGGCAGAACGGCTTGTTCCACCTCAATGACGGCAATGGCGTGAACGGCGTGCCCACCAGCCAGTTCGCGGCCAACCCGCACAAATACCTGATCGAAACCAACCCGCTGCTCACCGACATGCGCCAGTTCATGAGCTCGGACTACATGCTCAGCAAGCTCGGTTACGACCCCGATACCGCGCAACGGCGCCTCGGCGACGGCTTCTACGAACAGCGCCTGATCCAGCAGGCCGTGCTTGCGCGCACCGGCCAGCGTTTCATCGACGGCCAGACCAGCGATGCCGACCTGTTCAAGCACCTGATGGACAACGCCATCAGCAGCAAGGACGCTCTCAGCCTGTCGGTGGGCGTCAGCCTCACCGCCGAACAGGTTGCGGCCCTGACCCACGACATCGTGTGGCTGGAAAACGCTACCGTCGCCGGGCAACAAGTGCTGGTCCCGGTGCTGTACCTGGCCCAGGCCAGCAACCGCCTGGCGCCCAATGGTGCATTGATTACCGGTAGCGACGTCAGCTTGATCAGCGGCAGCCACCTCAATAACGCCGGCACCTTGCGCGCCAACGGCAGCCTGCTGGCCAATGTCGGCAGCAACCTCACCAACAGCGGCTTGATGGAAGCCGGCGGGCGTCTCGACCTGCTCAGCGGCAACAACCTGACCAACCGCGCGGGCGGTGTCATTGCCGGGCACGACGTCAACCTCGCCGCCGGCGCCGACCTGCTCAACGAGCGCACGGTGACCACCCACGAAAGCGCCAGTGCCTATCGCACCGAGCGCAGCGATTTCGTCGACAGCGCCGCGCGCATCGAATCGGCCAACGCGCTGACCTTGCAGGCCGGGGCCAACCTCAACAACGTCGGTGGTGTGCTCAAGAGCGGCGCGGACACCACCGCGCAAGCCGTGGGCGACGTCAACATCAGCGCCTCGCAAACCCTCGACAGCGGCGCCATCGGCACGCGCTCCAACTACAAGACCATCGCGCAACAAGGCTCCGTGGTGGAAGCCGGTCGCGACCTGCACGTGGTCGCCGGGCGCGACATCAGCATCGTGGCCAGCCAGGTGCAAGCCACGCGCGATATCAACCTGGTCGCCACCCGCGATTTCAACGCGGGAGCAGCGGCCAATGAGCAGCACTCGACGTTCAACTCGAAAAAGGTCAAGCGCATCGAGGACCACGTCCAGCAAGTCTCCAGTGTGATCAAGGCCGGTGGCGACGCCAGCCTGAGCGCCGGGCAGGACCTGCAACTGGTCGCGAGCCAGGTCAATGCCGGCAGCGAGGCCTACCTGGTGTCGGGTAAAAATCTCAACCTTAAAACCGCTGAAGACCAGGACTACAGCTTCTACAGCAAGACCAAGAAAACCTCCCAGGGCAAGAAATTCCGCCTCGACGAAACCGACGCCGTGAACAACGTTGGCAGCCTCGTCAGCGCTGGCACTCACAGCACGGTCGTCGCCAGCGAAAACCTGCTATTGGCCGGCAGTGCCGTCACCGCCGAAAAAGGCGCGGCGCACTTGGTTGCCGGGCAGGACGTGAGCATCCTCGCGGTGAGCAATTCGGACAGCGCCCGCCACGAGCGCAAAGAGAGCAAAAGCAGCTGGGGCGGGCTCAAGGCGAGCAAGGTCGAGGACAAGGTCGACGAAAAACGCACCACCGCCATGGGCAGCATGGTCTCCGGCGAAACCGTCACCGTCGCGGCCAAGCGCGATGCCGTGGTCACCGGCTCCGCGCTGGTCAGCACCGGCGACCTCGCCGTGCAGGCCGGCCGCGACCTGACCATCGATGCGGCGCAGAACACCTTTGCCCGCACCGACATGCACAAGGAAAAAAACCGCGACCTCACCGGTGTGTTGACCGGCAACACGCTGGGTCTGGATGACATCACCGGCAACCAGAAACTCTACATCAACAGCTCGAAGCACAACGGCACCGCCAATGAAATGACCCTGACCGGCAGCACGATTGGCTCAAGTGCAGGCAATGTGTCGCTGACGGCAGGGCGTGAGCTGGCGGTGATTGCCAGTGATCTGGTGAGTACCAAAAACATGGCGCTCACCGGTGCGAACGTCAGCATTACGGCCGGCATGGAAACCGCCAGCCAGACCAGCAAGGACAGTTCCAAGAGCCTGGCGGTAGGCCGTGTGATCGCGGGCACGGTGGTCGATACCACTAAAAGCATCCGTGATGCCGCCGAGGCAGCGCGCAGCTCCGACGACCCGCGTCTGAAGGCAGTGAAAATCGCCCAAGCGGCGCTGTCGGTCTACAACCTCAATAACCAGGCGGGCGAGCTCAATAAGCAAAGCACCGGTTTCAAGGACAAGACCGGCGGCTCCGCCGGTAACGGCTCGCTGATCAAGATTGGGACTGAACTGGCCAACACGCGGACCAAAAGCAGCAGTGAATACACTGCCCAAACCGCTCATCAGAGCAGTCTCAATGCGGGTGAAAACCTGCTGATTGTCGCGGCGGGCGACGCGCCGCAGACCTTGGGTGACCTGCTGATCACCGGCAGTTCATTGAAAGCGGGCAACACTCTGTTGTCGGCGAAAAACAACATCCTGCTGCAAAGCGCGCAGAACACCACTGAGCGTAAAAACGATGGCTCGCGCAACCGGACGGCCATCGGCGCCAGCTTCAACATTGGCGAGCAAAACGGCTTCACTCTCGACCTCGGCGCACAAACCGCCAAGAACCTGGGATCGGGTGGCTCGGTGACGCAGGTCAATACCACCCTGGACACCGGTTCACTGGTGCTGCGCAGCGGCCAGGACACGACCTTGGCGGGAGCGCAGGTACGGGCTGATCGCATTGATGCCGACATCGGCGGCAACCTCAACATCCTGTCGCGACAGGACACCGAGACCTCCAAGAGCAAGCAGGACAGCGCAGGCTTCGGGGCGAGCATCTGTATCCCGCCGTTCTGCTACGGCTCCACCGTGGCGGCGTCGGCGAACCTGGCGGCGTCGAAGATGAACAGCGACTACCAGGCGGTGACCGACCAGAGCGGGTTCTTTGCCGGCAAGGGCGGCTACACCATCGACGTGGCCAAGAACACCACCCTGCAAGGCGCGGTGATTGCCAGCGAAGCCACGGCTGACAGGAATTTACTGCTCACTGATCGTCTGCTGGTCAGCGACATCAAGAACAAGAGCGAGATCGAAAGCAAATCGGCGGGCATGAGTGTGTCCGGTTCCTACGGTGGCGGTGTCGGTACGCTCACACCCGGGGCGCTGTATGGCATGGCGCTGAATGATTCGGACCACAGCCACACCCGCAGTGCCGTGAGTGAAGGCACGATCGTGGTGCGCAACCCCGAAGGCGCGGGCGACCTGATCGGCCTGAACCGCGACACGGCCAATGCCAACCAGCACCTCGACAAGCCTGACCAGAAGGCCATGCAAGAACGCATGGACCTGATCAAAAGCTCGATGGAGTTGACCAAGGGGATCGGCGATGCCATCGCCGCTGCCAGGATCAATGCCGCCAATGACCCCAACAGCGACATCAATAAAGCCACACGGCAGAAGCTGATTGAGGACGGTATCGCTAACCCGACACCGGCGCAGATCAGCCAGCAAGCCCAGAAGGATTATGGCGTCGGCAGCAGCTTCCAGAAGGCCAGCCAGGCCGTGACGGCGGTGGTGCAGGCGGTCATGGGTGGCAGTGTTGGCGGTGCGTTGGCGGGTGCGGCGGCACCGTACCTGGCCCATGAAATCAAGCAGCAGACTGAAGGCGACCCCTACGCCAACCTGATGGCTCACGCAGTGCTGGGTGCGGTGGTGGCGCAAGCCCAGGGTAACTCGGCGTTGTCAGGGGCAGCCGGTGCTGCAACCGGCGAATTCATTGCCCGTCAGCTGTATCCGGGCACCGCGACTGCTGACTTGACGCAGGCGCAAAAGGCAACGGTTTCCGCGCTGTCGAGCTTGGCTGCGGGTGTGGGCGGAGGGCTCGCGGGCGGTGACATGTTCGGCGCTGTCGCCGGCGCTCAAGCAGGACGTAATGCGGTGGAAAATAACTGGCTGAGCGAGACAGAAGCCCGTGCACTTGATAAAGAACTGACAGCCTGTAAAAACGTCAGGGGTGGAGACTGCGCGCCGGTGATAAAGAAATACATCGATATCAGTAATGAAAACAGTAAAAGAATGGCGGGTCGCTGTACGGGCGGGGGATGGACGTGTGTCCCGCGCGAAGAGGAAATCCAGGCAAGTACCAATGTTGCCAGAGATGCCGATCCCTCACAGTTCCGCATGAGTGAAAAGTTGAAGAACCCCGAGGCCATTGCGCTGGTTAATTATCTGAATGGCGCGGACCTCAAGTTTCTGAAGGAAAACATTACCGACTCAGACCGCGTGATGTCGGTTGTCATCGATCCGTTCACGTGGCCTGCCATTTTGATGGGCGGTAAATCCATTCTCACCAATGCAGTGACCAAAGGGCGAGAACAGTTAGTCTCCGTGGGCGTTTCCGCCGGTGTTGGCGCCGGTATCCAATACGTGACGGATGGCAAGGTGACACTGGCGGACGTGATTGGCTCTGGGATAGTCGGGGCCATCACCCCCGGTAAAGGGTACAGCCCTACGGTCACGTGGAATGCAACAGGTAGTTATTATCAGGCTGAAATGAAGGGCGATGATCCGTTCATGGCGGCCTTGGTAGGTAAAGCGGGCGCAACCGTAGGGTTCGGCATTGGTAACATGGTCAAATTACCCTTGGAGAAGGGCCTTAACCGTGTGTCCAAGCAGTACGAGTGGGTACCGGCCGGAATATGGACTATTACAAAGCCCGCCCCGCAAAGCTCCATTCCTTCCATCGCGGGTAATTTGGGTGACTCCACGGCCTCCGGGCTTTTCAACAAAAGCGTTGAGTACTATATGAAGAAAAGAGACCTCAATGAGAAGAAATGAACCCTGGTGGGTCGCCATTTATCTGCCGTGTGCCTTTGCGTTGGCGCTGTTGTTCATGAGTGTGTTCTTCCAGGTGGCGGGGTACTGGTTGAGTGGTGGCGAGGATGTCATCGGACTGGTGAAGGAAAACAGCCTGCTGTACCTGAAAGTGGCCGGGGTTGGATTCATCGCGGGGTGGGTGCTTTGGTTCTTTAATGTGCGCTGATTATCCACGGGCAGCGGAGCGTATCAGGCGGACACTGCGTTAAACTCCGGCCCGTTGTTCGGCTAGGCGCCTTTACCTTTTCAAGGACGATGAATGAAACCCGTAAAACTTTCCCTGCAGGCCTTCCTGATGTCCTGCCTGGTGGCCGGCTGGGGCCTGGTGTATGTCGACCGCATCCAGTGGGGCATCCGCGTCGCGGCGCTGATGTATATCGGCATCGTGCTGCTGGGCCTGTGCGGGCTGATCTCGACGCCGCTCGGTTTGTATGTCCTGTTGGGCTTCATTATCAGCGTCAAGCTTGCCTCGGCGGTCACCGCTGCGGTGCTGGCGCGCCGCTACACCGGCCCGCTGAATGTGCCGCGCAAACGTGTCCACGTGCTCTATGTGAGCGTGCTGGTGGTGGTCACGCTGGTCTTGCTCTCGGTGCTGCGTGCACCGCTGCTGGGCTTCAACACCTACTTCGTACCGACAGCCTCGATGGCGCCCACCGTGTCGATCGGCGACTACATCGTGTCCGACCTGCGTGCGGGGCCACCCAAGGTCGGTGACATCGTGGTGTACCGCTGGAATGGCACCGAAGCGATCAAGCGCGTGGCGGGCGTCGCCGGGGACACCTTGGAAATCGTCAACGGCGAGCTGATCCACAACGGCGAAAATGTCGGGCTGTTCCATGCCCAGGCCGACCGTGTGAAAGGCCCGGAATCGCTGACGCTCGCGCCGGTCAAGGTTGCGCCGGGGCACGTCTACCTGCTGGGCGATAACCGCCACAACAGCAATGACAGCCGCTTCATGGGCCAGGTCGCGGTTGAAGACGTGGTGGGCAAGGTGACCGGCATCTGGTCCTCCAAAGACCGGACGCGGATCGGCACGACATTCCCTTGATACCTTCTTGACGCTGGAGCAACACCCTATGAATGTCCCGAACACCACCGGACGGGCGACCATCCTGGCCAGCATCGGCCGCCGCCTGGCCGCTCGTATCATTGATTGCGCCATCGCAGTGCTGATCTTTTTCATCGTCAAATCCGGCGCCGACGCGGTGTCTGCCTATGTGCCTGCGATGACGTCCCAGCGTGGCATTCTTTCGGGCTTTTTTGCAGGCTTCGCCTACGTCCTGTTGGCCGATGCATTGCCCAATGGCCAGAGTCTCGGCAAGCGCCTGTTGAGCATTGCCACCGTCGACCGCAAGAACCGCAAGGGCTGTACCCTTTCGCAGTCGCTCACCCGCAATGCCGGGGTGCTGGTGGTGATCGATTGGGTGTGGATCTTCATGGAGTCACGCACGCGCCTGGGGGATATGTTCGCCAAGACCATCGTGGTCCAGACCGGCAACCTGACCACGGTGCGCAGCCTGGCGGACATTTATGACAACGGCACTTCCCGTGGCTGATGGTTATTTAACGGACAAGGACACGTCAGATGATTTACCGAGCTTTTATCCTCCTGTGCCTGGCAACCCTCGCCGGATGCCAGGGCCTTCCCTATCGCGGCGCTGAAGATCAGGCGCGGATCACGGCTGACCTGAAGCTTGCGGCGACGCCCGCCGAGTTCACCAGGTTGCGTTGGGCGTACACGAACTACGGCGTGATGAAGGGCGAGCAGACCGAGGATGCAATCGCCGTGGTGCAGCCGGGCCTGATCACGTTGGTGGGCTATGCGGGTGGGCACTATGTGCGTCAGGCCAGCTTTCCCGTGGCCACGGTGGACTGTGCGTACATTTTCGATGGCGAGACCAGTGATCGGCCGATCTGGTTGCTGCAGCAAGACCGTATCGTGTTCCTCACCGTCAGCGACTTCCGGGGCAATGGCGACGTGCTCAAGCGCACGCAATTGGTCAAGGCATTGGCCGCCAGCGGCTTCACGCTGCACACCGATGCCCAGGGCCCGGCCTACCGCCCCACCGGCAAGTCGGAACGCCTGTTGGTGCTCAACCCCATCGTCGGCAAGCACATGGAAGACATCGCCGAGAACCAGGCGCACAACGTGTGCCGCCCTCAACCCCTTAAGGATAAATGACTGATGAGCGACTCAGCGTCGGTGGCCGGCAGCGATAACCTGGCCAGCCCGGTCAAGCGGCTGCTGGGCTACCTCATCGATATGGGCGTGGCGTTTGGCTTGCTGTTGTTGAAGACGCCGCTCGGCTATGCCTCCCTGTATGCCCACACGGCGACGAGCCTGATGCTTTTCCAATACGCCAGCTCCGCGCTGACCGTATTGGCGATTGGGTACCTTCTCTTTTGCGATGCGTTGCCCCAGGGCCAGAGCCTGGGCAAGCGCGTGTGCCGCACGGCGGTCGTGGGTTATCCGTACCCTACGAACTGCACCGTGGTGCAGTCGTTCCTGCGCAACCTGCCGAAGCTGTTGCTCAGTGTGCTGGACGGTATGTTCGTATTGATGGGACTGCGTCGGCGCCTGGGCGACATGTTGGGCAAGACGGTGGTAATCAATACCTGACGCGGGCATTCAAGGTGGGAGCGCGGCAGCTCCCATCTTGATCCCAGGCGTGTTACAGCAACTTGCGCTGCACCGCCTCGTCGAGCGTGCTGCGCGTCAATGCGTCGACCACTTCGCGTGTATCGCTCTGGAACGGCAGGCCCACGATCAGCACCAGATGCACCCAGGTGCGCACCGATTCACTCTTCTTGACCCGACCCAGTTCCTTGCCATCCTTGTCCTTGAACACCGTTTCAAGGGTGAAGATGTTCTTCGCGGTGGTCGGGATGACACAGAACGTGAAGCCGGTAATGAACGCCGACACCGGGCTGTATTCTTCATTGTTGTGCAGCGTGGCATCCACATAGATGTCCGAGTCGACCTTGTCGGTGCTCACCCGCGCGAAGCGGTTGGACTGGCGAAACGTATCCGCCACAGTCTTTTCCCACAGCGCCGCCGGTGCACCCGCCGCCGCATTGCCCGGGCCGCCGTTGACGTGGTTCTGCGCGGTGGTGCGCACGTACACCGTAGGTTTTTGCTCCGGCGCATTGGCGGTCGGCGGCCAGGTCTGCACGGCTGGCAGTTCGTGTTGCGAGTACGACACGCAGCCCGTCAACAGGACGGCAGCGAGTGTCTAGTCCTGAAATAGGTTTACACCTATTTCAGTCTCAAAACGCCCGATGCACTGCATCGGGCGTTTTGTATTTCAGGGACAGGTGTGGCCGTTCCCCGTTGTAGATCAGCACCGACTCATCCACCATTTTCACTGCGTCCGCCAGATTTTTAGGGCGATACAGCAGGAGCTCGGTCTTCAAAATGCCGTTTATCCTCTCCGCCAGTGCATTCTGGTAGTCAATCTACCTCGAGCCAGTCGCATTGCGTATCAGCTGTCCTCATCACCTGGTGATCAGAAATCACGCTGGTCATCTTGATTCCCTAGATGCGTAGTTGCATGGACTTGACCAGTCGTTTGCATCAGATTTGACCAGCACGCTGGGTGGCCTTGATCGGCAAAAAACCGCCAGAAGCAGCCCATCGCGATCAGTAACGTTTGACGACAACGCGTCGCTCTCGCACTCTGTTTCTCCCCTATTATTCACTAGGCTTCCCTATGTCATTCGCAACCGTAGTGCTGCTTGACTCCTGGCCACAGCCAAGTACGTCGCCCGAACCTATCGTGTTTGCCACGGACACGCAGCTATGTTTACGGTATTGCACCGCAGGGGAAGAAATAGCTGTAATCCATTTTCCCCTAGTTAAGAAAATGCAGTTCGGCTCACCAAACGACGAGGCTTTGGGCGGTCATCCGCTTATTGGACTTGGTCTCAAGCATTACCAAATTCATCGAATAGATAATTCGCCTTGGCTAGCAGAGCTTGAGCAGAGAAACGCCATTCATCCGCGACACGATAGACAGCGGTTTCTAAAAGATGCCATCCATTATGTCTTCACGTTTCAGGACTCTACTCTGGAATGCATCGTAATTGAGGGGCAGTTCTGGCATCCAAAAGTACAAGTCTTTACCTCGGAGCAGAACGCAAGAGATGCCTGGCGCGAACTGATAAATGACGTGGGCGCATGATCTCAAAAGTCACGAGTGGATGCCCGCTTTGGGTCGACTTCTGCCGATCAGGCCACCCAGGGTGCTGGTCAAATCCGATGCGAACGACTGGCTGCGCTCCACCAGCGCCTTGAATTGTGCCGCCGTTAGCGCATTTGCGCTTCGCAGTGGATCACGCCGGTCGATCTTCTTAAGAGCGACGATTAAAAGCCAGAAACAACAAAGCCCGCACAAGGCGGGCTTCGTTGGGGCTTCATAGGCTGTCTGATACAGCCAGAAACTAGTATGTGGTGCCCCGGCGTCGTTTGAACTGAGCCGGAAGAGCCCTTTATTTACTGGGTCTTGTAGGTATTGGCTGGGTTAGGCATACACGTGGGCATACAAGCCAGTGGTTACTGGCTTTCAAAGCATCGTCAGATAACTCTTAAAGACTGTGCCTCACAGCCTGCATCAATGAGTCGTTCAGGGCTTCTCTGTCCATCGAAAAATGCGCATCCCTGTGGCAATTAGGGCATAGCGCGATGCAGTTCCATACTCGATCACTGACCTCAACACCCAAAATGTGGTGTACGTCTAGGAAGCCACCGTACGAGCGGCTGGCCCCACACCCAGGACGTTCACAGTGCCCACCGCAACGATCTATGACAGCTTTTCGGACTTTTTGGTCTCGAGCAACCTTAGACACAGTCGACTGAAAACGTGAAGCCTGGTCTCGCCCTAAGAGCAATAGGTCGATACCAGGTAGGTCTCCGAATGTGTCATTAATTTCAGTCGGCCGCCCTTCGATAGGCAACCGTTGAGCGAGGTCTTCAACCCCTGGCCATTGCCATAAAACTGCCGCAACTTTGTGTGCTTCATCGTACCGACTGTCCATAAGCCACATCGTTGGACTGCCTCCGTTCACAGCGTGATTCTTTTTGAGACGTCCTAGCTTCCCCTGCGCAATTAGCTCAGCGCTTACCTCTTTTTGCCCGTTGATAATCCCGGTCATAGCTCCTACAGGGATCAGCGCCGCGAACTGGACGGTCGGACCGTAGCGTTGGATCAGCAGGGAATGGGTTACACCTTGAGGTGCCTCTCGATCAACAATCTCGGCAATGGTTTTGTCCCAGTCGCCATCACTCAACCTTGCCCGTAGCTGCGCCGCAGAATATTTCTCAGGATGGTCATCCCACCGCCAACACAAGCGGACCCGAGCTGTGAAGGTCTTACCCTCAGGGGTCGTAGCTGTGAGCAACTGAGAGTTCCCTTTTCGCAAGTCGATCACACCTGTGCAGCCAATACCTTCCAGAAAAGGCTTCAGCATTCCACGGGTGACTATCTCAGCTTGAATGCTATCGGGTGTGCGGAATGCCCGTTTCTGAGTTGCATATTCCATCGTTAAGTACCGATCAAGACGCGGTGGTAGGAAATTGAGGTGGGCTCTAGGATCAGATCACGATACGCCCATGCAGAGAAGGCGGGATGTGCAAAAACGCGCTGGGGACCCTGGGAGTATTTCATCCACACGGGGCATGAAACCCGCGGGATCGTGGTAGCGGCAGCCGCACCAGCTTACTGAAATTTCAACGTTGAAATTGAAAGGATCTTGAAGAGAAAAGGGCATCCTTACTGGATCTGTAACGGTCATGGGTTTTGTTCAGGACAGTGAACGATTGGCCTGGTCAACTCGGTCAACCAGTCAACTAACTTTGGAGACCAGCCACTAACGAGATCCGGCGGGTTCTATGCCCCGTGTCTATCCGAAATGCCTAGGGTCCCCAGCGGCTTTCGGATTCATAGGGCAAGTGCACTGGTGAACAGCAGTTCACCCGGTTCACCTGTTCACTAAGCTGAGCATCTTTCCGCTGACACGATCACGCGGATTTCCGACCCCGTCTCCATCGAAAGGACCCAGGGGCCCCAGCTTTTTTAAGGTCGGGTCGAAGATTCAGCCAGGCCTACTAGTATCTATTGATGATCTGCCGGATGGAGAGGCGTCATGGAAATGAATGGCTCGCGTTCCTGCGCCTGACTGCTGTCAGCTGCGACGCGGATACGATCGAAGACGGATGTGCTTTAAATAGGCCCCCAGACGCCACTAGATTTTTCCGGCAGGCTGCATTTGGCGCGGAAGGAATTGTTATTAACGGGGGAGCGGGGAGATGCCGCTCTCAATCCCGTGTTACTAGTGTTACTAGTGTTACGAGATAGCTAACTACTTGTATCAAAAGGGAATTTATTCAGTAACACCGTGGGGGGGCTATTTTGGGGTGGTGTTACGGGGCAGGTGGGTGTAACGCATCTCCGGCAAAGGATGGCAGCGTCCAGAGTGGAGAGTGCTTGACTACCAAAGAGAGGCTATTACTAGGGACGCATATTTGAATCCTCCCCCAATGAACCGCGCAAGCCAGATATTCGTTGCCTGACAGAGCTTTGCTGAGCTGGTCTAGACACCTTCAAACAGGAGCGTTTCAAGTGCGGCGGAGCAAAGTTCGGTGCGTAAACGAATTCTTGCAAGTGGGCTTAAGGGCGATAGACAGGGTTCGAGAGGACTGATAGCGTTCTGACTCCATAAATCTACCAAGGAAAGGTGATGCCCAACATCGTTGATTGGCGAGAAATTCGCGATAATTTTAACCATACGGTTTTATTAGGAAATGGAGCCAGCATGGCCGTCCATCCTGATTTTGGGTATGGATCGTTGTATGAGGCAGCGAACCAGATGGGGTTTCTCGACGGACCTGTTCGGACGGTCTTTCAGCGATTCAATACTTTCGACTTCGAACTTGTTCTTAGGCGTCTCTGGTATACCTCTCTAGTCAATGAAGCGTTTGGTAACCAGCCCGGCGCAGTTGAACAAGCATATCAGCAGGTCCGCACCGCATTGATTCAAACAGTGCGTGAGACACATGTCACCTATGCGGATGCCGAAGAGCATTTGCCCAATATATATAGATTTTTAAAAAGATTCGATACCGTCGTTTCCCTGAATTACGATCTTATTGTGTATTGGGCAATAATGTTTGGTAATAGAACTTTAGGGCGTTGGTTTAAAGATGGATTTATGCCTCGGAGTTTTCGTGATGATTGGGAATCATTGAGGGAGCCATACGGCGCGGAAAGATCCACGTTGGTTTTTTATCCGCACGGGAATTTGGTTCTGGCCCGTTCTGAAACTGGCGCAGAAGTAAAGCTGGCTGGTGGCGACGAAAGATTACTCGATGTGATTCTAGATAGCTGGGAAGGGAGAGGCGCAATTCCATTATTTGTATGTGAAGGGACCGCCGAGCATAAGAAGTCTGCTATTGAAAGCGCATCGTATCTACAGCGTGTCTATAGAGAAGTAGTTCCTTCCCTGAATGACTCACTGGTGATATATGGTTGGAATATATCGGTGCAAGATCAGCATATAATTGATCAGTTGCGGCGATCAAACATTACACGCGTAGCGGTATCAGTTTGGAATGAAGATGCAGGATATATGCAGAGGGCAGAAGAGGCTCTGCGTAGTATAGGTATTCGGCACATACATTTTTTTGATTCGGCTAGTGAAGGCTGCTGGATAAACTGAGGCTTTACTCACAGGGGGTGAATGCGTTTCTAGAAAAGTCAGTCTATTAATATTTTGATGTAATAGGTGCTGATAAAAATGGTAGGTGGTGTGAGGTTATAGTATAAAAATTATAAGTCTATTGAGGGTGTGTTATGGCTGGGGAAGTTGCAAATATCACCGAGGTTGCGGTAAAGGTAACTAAGGATATATTTAAATGGTTTAAGTGGGATGCTGTTCCCATTATGGATGAAAATTTTGATTGTCACAAAGTTGATAAGCATAAAGCCCCCCCTAAGAAAAAGAGTAAAGCTTTATCGGAACCCAAGCACAGCCACCCCGTAGATGTCGTGTTCAAGTATTTCGATCCTTATACAAATAGGGTTGTTATGCTAAATACAGATTTAAAAAGCTATGCAAAAGGCAGCATTTCCACGCCAAATATAATCGCAGCACTAGAGTCGCTGGCTAAAACAATCGATTGTGCTAGATCAAGTCCTGAGTGGCAAAGAAAGTATATTCTTGATGAAGTGATTTATGAAATAAGGGGTATGCTTTTTATATATAATCATGATGGTGAATACCATAAGGATTTTGTAAAGCTTGTCGAGCCTATTAATACTGATAAACTCGGCATTCAAGAGGGGCAAATGCTACATGTCTTGGACTCAGAGCGAATTCGTTATCTTTTTACCGTTGTAACAGATATGAAAAGTCTGCACGCGGAAGATGAGTTTCCAATAAAAGATTATTCCTTTTTTTATCCTGATCTGTACTTGCACAAATCCCATGGAGATCCAGACTCTTTGCCCGCCACTGTGGAGTTGCTCTGTGCTCCTTACATGATAATAAAGCATGGGGATCCAATGAGTGGTAAAGAGCTTGATGAGCGCGGTAACGAGGGGTATGTGATCTATTATAACCAAGATGGGTCGACAGAATATGAGTTTCGCTACTTGTTAGATTCGTTGTCTAGGTTTCAAATTCTTCGCCAGAAATGCACCATCAAAATTAGAGTGGCTCATAGCAATCCGCACAGTCTAATTAAGAGTAACTTTGAGACGGCAAAAAACATATACTTGGCGGGTTGGGGTATGGACTCTTATAAGAAGACAGAGCTTGAACGGATTGAGTTTGAGATTGTGAATTTGTCCGCTCCGAAATATATGCCCGGAATTTTGGCATGGAGATACTCATGAAAAGCGGTCATTTGTATTATGCGTCTGATAAAGCAGTATATGATGCGCTCGTCCAATACAATTTTAAAAATGCAGATATACGTGAGCTTCTCTTAAGTAGGGGGATATTGATTTCACAAGATACAGAGAGAAAAGTCTTAGCTTTGTATTTTAGTCGCATGAATCATGACTACTACGATCACCAAAGAATCGCTGGGATATTTGGTGGTAATAGCCGGAAGGAGCGAGTTGCGATATCAAGCCTTCAAGGGAAAATTGGAGATAGTAAACTTGAGGTGGCGGCTCAAGCGTTTAAAGAGGAGCTTGAAAGCAAGGGGGCTAAGGTCAGCGTAAAATGGGTTCAGAAGAAAATGGAGATAACGGTTTTATATGATGACTACAACAGTAATAAGTCTGAGTTTAAACAGACGGTTGAAAGGGAAGGTGTTTTTGAAATAGAAGCAACAGAGTCTGGTTTGAATGTCAGGGGGCCCCAGAATAATTTTATGGATAACTCAAAGGCTATTTTGATAGATTTGCTTGCTAAGAACAGCGAGGGTGGAAGCCTAGGCTTGAAAGAAATAGAGATGAGTTCGATTCATGACAATAAGTTAAGGACAAAGTTTTTTAGAAGTTTGCTAGCAAATCTAAATGGATATGTGTTGAAGGATGTTACGGACGTCTATGTATATAATCCGAAAATAAAAGCTGAATCAGCCGAGGGAGATCTAGGGATTCATATTACAAAAGCATCGCTAAAGGGCGAGGGTTTGTTGTTTTCCCAAGAGTTGGACGGATTGCTGAAGACTGGATTTTATGTTTGTAAGATAGTTTGGACCACTCATTCGGCATCTGAGAAATCGGATCTTTATGAATTGGAGGCTCAGTTTACAGAGCCGGAACACTGTGAGAGGTTCTCATACGCAGTAAAAGGTAGATATAAGCTGGGAGATAGTGGTCATCATAATAAAAACAAAACTTCATGTGAGTCTCTGGCAGAAAAGCGAATGCTGCGTCTGTTGGAGGCTGCAGCCATGAAAACACTTGATGAAGTGGCTGAAGAGTTTGCAGGAGGTAAAGATGAAACCAATTAAGCAGCTCTGGCTTATATTGACTCATGGTAAGCGGGTAGCGGATGCGCTGCAGAAGCATACTTTTAGTGTTGACAATCCATCAGGGTTTGAATTGATTGAAGTATCTCCGGATAAGGTGCATGCGAAATTTTTCGAACGGCTAGAGATTTTCGAGGAGGTCGATACACCATTTGGTGATGTACAAAAAATTCATATCGTTCGATATGTTGTTATAGAGTTTACTGTAATCAAAGTTGGTGAGGGGTTGTCCTTAATAAAAATTCTTAGGCCACCTGCTTCGATAAAAAGCTTTTCAAAAAAATTGATGGAGGCTTTTGAATATGAAGGGGCATTAAAGAAAGCCTCTTTTAATTTGGCGGAAGTCTACAGCCTTATCCAGGGGGAGCCTGCCATTGATCGTCTCGTCGTGACGAAAGTCACAGCTAGCCAAGTCCCTGTGGGAGATAGGGCTACCGCTCGTATTGAGGTTGCATCTATAACAAATGCGCTACTGGAATTGCAGAAAGAGTATGACTCTCCTTCAGTAAAGCTAGAAAAAATAATGATTTCTGCAAGGATGAATTTTGAGCTAGAGATCTTGGAGGTCTCGGCGGCGGGGTCAATATACTGTACGCCAGGAATGGAGTTTTATCTGGAGAGAACTTTGTTTTAACGTAGCTTTTAGTTTTTTACTTGTTTTGTACGATTCTGCTAGGCATTTCTGTCAGGTATTTATTTTAAAAAGGTTTTGAGGCGCTTAGTCTCGGTTTTAATACTGCGCTGTAGGAAGAGTTAGGGCTAGGTTTAAAAGGCCTCATAGAGACCTTTCGACTAAACCCAGAACTTATTTTCCGAGCCAGCTTTCGACTAAATCCGAACCATGCTTGGCTTTCCACTCTTTCAGCGTCTTGTGATTACCGCCTTTAGTTTCTACGACTTCGCCGGTGTGCGGGTTCTTATAAGTCTTCAGCTCGCGAGGCTTGCGGGTGCCGGTCGTGGCGGCCAAAGTTGGACCGCGCTTGCCGCTTTGTGGATCTAGCAAATTGATGATGTGCTTCAGGCTAAAGCCGTACTGATCCAGCAGTCCTCGCAGCTTGGTCTCGAACTCGATTTCTTTCTTCAATGCGGCGTCGCCCTTCAGTGCTTCCAGCGCCAGGAGCTGTTCGGCCAAGTGTTTTTCAAGCTGACGGTATTCGGCAAGTTTGGACATGAGCGTTTCCTGATGTTTGTTTTGAAGATATCTATCTGAATAGTACTGCAGCATATAAGCTCAGCGTTATTTTCGGCCGTATAACTTGCTATCGACGTGGTTTATTTCAGCTTTTATCAAGTCGACAGTGAGTTTCTGAACCGTAGTGGTTTTTCCGGTTTTGATGTCCACGATTTTCAGCAATGCGGTCAGATGGTTTTTGCGGGCCTTGAGGGTATCGGTCCAGTTCGCGCTGCTCTGTAATTGAGTGTTCATGATCTTTATCCTGGCGGGGTTCTAAACAGCCCGCGTGCGCAGGCTGTTTCGGGTGGCTCAGCGCGTTACAACGAGAGAACGTCTTGCACGGTGTGCTTATGAGAGCGCTCCGACAATTCACGGCTACCCCATGTGTCGAAGCCTTCACCTTCTTGTGGAAGCACCAATCTCCTCAGACTGAGTTGATCGCCGCCCAGCATCCTTTCAACAGCCCACAGCTTGCCTCCTGCATCCATCAGCGCTTGCGCTTTTTCGTTCCACTGTTCTTCCAATACCGTCCGTGCCAGGAACATGGCTGTTCGTTCGATGGCATTATGTTCTTTTTGAGCCTCAACTATGTGCTGGTCGACGATGACCATTTCCTGTTCCAGCGCTGCAACGATCAAGTGCTGGCGACGATTGTGCTCGGTTGCAGTCGTGAGGTTTTTCGCAGCCTTTTGCGCTTCAGCATTGGCGTTCTTTTCGCCCTCGGTGTCGCCCCACGCCACGGCTTGAGCGTAGGCGGTTGCTGCATCGGTTTCGGCCTGCCGGGCTTTTGCCATGTCCTCAGCCGCTTGCTTCTGGATCTGCTCCAAACGGGTACTGAGACTGTTCCGCTTTTCGTTGAGCTCCTGCTCGTCGGCCTTCCAGTTAGCCATCGATTCGGTGTAGCCCGCCATCAACGTCTCGTGATTAACGAGCTTTTCACGTCGGGTAATTCGATCAGTAACAATGCTGGCCTGATGCTTTCGAGAGTCGTAAGGTATTTTCAGGGTGTTGTACTGTTTGCGAATTTCGTAAAGACGATCAGCATCCAGCGTCTCCTCGTCCTCCAGCAGCGCCTCTAGCGGAGCGATCTCGATATACATCTGTTCGACTTCACTCAGGTATTTATCCCTCTCGACTTTCAGTTTTTCGATTTCGCCCACCAGCAACTGCTTCTTGTCGCAATGCCCGGTCGCTTCACTGCTGTCCGAAACACGCTGTGCGAGCACCGTAGCTTCACGGCGTTCCAGCTCATTGGTCAGTAGTTCGCGTTGCTTTGTGGATGCTTGAAATTCGTTCATCTGTCATGTTCCTTCAAATTTGGGTTTGGGTTGAATGAGCGGCTGGCGAGGCCGGGAGTGAGCCGGCGCTACCTCGATCTGCGGAGATGCCCTCAGGCATCCCGAGCCTCGCTGTCATTCGTTCCCGGAATCGTCTTCACGATGTAGCAGCGTTGTGGTCCAAGGCCGGGCAATCGGACCAAACTCGACGCCTTGCCATCGCTACCCGGCTCCAGCACACCGCGTTGCAGCAGTTCCTTGTTCACTGCGGTGAGGTTCATGCCCCGGAAGATCTCGGAGCGCCATGCCTCGGTCAGAACGTAATAAGTGTTGGTGGTGTGCATGGTGTCGCCCATGCCGTGCTCGAGTGTCTTGCGAAAGCCGAGGCGATCGATGGTGCGCGGGCCGTGTTCGTCGATCTTCGCCGCCGCCGATTCCCAGCGGGTAAAACGGCTTTCGCCGAAGCGCTCGATGACCTGGCGCAGGCGCGCCAAGATCGCATCACCTTCGAAGTTCCCTGCGCCGCCACGCTCGTTCATCCATGCGTTGAGGCATACGCGAGCAGCGGTGGTGGCAGTCCCATCCGGCCAGCCGGTGATACCCATCGCGGTGGTCAGTTCACCGGCTGCGGCCGCGAGGCCGAAGCGAGCGGCTGTGTGCCTGTCCGCTGGCCGAGGCCGGTAACGACTGGGCGATAAAGCCTTCCAGCGTGCGGCGCAGAATGGTAGGCCAACCGTGACGTTTGCCAGGTTCACACAGCGCCGTTAGAAACGCTGTTAGCGGTGTGCCGTAGTACTTCGCTACCCGAGCCTTCAGCGCATCGGCAAGGGTCGCCGCATCCTCAAAGCCGTTGAGGGCGTCGAACATGCCGAGTCCTTTGCTAGCATCAGCCGGGACTGCGAGCATGCGCACCTCCATGCCCGCTTTCAGCTCTTTGTTGGCCTCGGCCATGTGCTGGGCCAGCGTCTTCTCGCCGGTGGAGAGAAACAGCAGACGCCACTCCTGTACCTGTCGGCCTGCTTGCCCTCGATCATTGGCGCGTGCCTTGCCTGTGCCGTTGCCGAGCATGTATACCGTCTCGCCGATGATGCGCGGATCGCACATGCCAATTTCATCCAGCACCAGAAGCCCATCGGAATGCGCGGCGGCGATGGATTCGAGCGCGTTGTCGGTGGAGCGCCACGAACGCACCAGACGCGGCCCGCCGTAGATCGACGCGGCAACTTGCAGGTGTGTAGTCTTGCCGCCTGAACTGTCGCCGTACAAGTGGAAGCCGCCCGACTCATGGCCGAGCATGTGCAGCAGCGGGCCAGCAAAGGCCACGCCGACGACAAACGCCAAGCGATGGTTGCCGACGCACAGCGCGCCGATCTGCTCTTGCCACTGCTCAAGTGAGCCGGCCTCGCTGATCGGTGGAAGCTGAGAGCCAGCCTCGTAGAAGTGCAGATGTTCGCTGTGAGCGCCGACCTGCTGCTCGGGCAGCAGAAAAGCGTTGTCGTGCCAACCCAAGCGGGTAACCAGTCGTGCCCTTTGCGCGCTGTCGAAGCCGCCGAGGTAACTCTGCAGGTCGTTGCGTGCATTGCGTCCGGAGCGACTACCGGCGAGACGCAGACCCATATCCACCAACGGGCCGAGCACGTCCTTGCCGAAGTCACCGGTCATGGTTCGCGCCGGGATGTTCCAGCGCTTTTTCGCCCCGTCCGGATCGTCGAACTCGACCAGCAAACCCCAGTTGTGACCCTGCGCATCTCGGGTACGAGCTAGGATCTCCAGCGGCGAACACACCGGACGAGCCTCGCCATCGTCACCGGAATAAAACACGCCTGCAGGCGTCAGGCGGAAGCCACCGGGCAACAGATCGTTTTTGGGTTTCGCGGCGCGTTTGGTTGCCGGCTTGGCCTTGGCTTCGTGTGGTTCGCCCGTTGCTTTCTCCGGCACTACGCCGAACAATTCACCGCTGAGCTCCAGCTCGGCTATGTGGGCCGCCGTCCAGCCTTTGGCCTGTGCATCGGCCGCGTCATCGCCGTCGTCCCATTGACCACCTTTGGCTAAGGTCGTTTGCCCGTTCTTGAGCGTGGGCTTGCGTTTGAACACCTCCAGCGCGATGACCCGCACCGATGCGGCGCCGATCTCATGCAGTTTATCGGCAACGGCTTCCATGCAGGCTTTGCCACTGACATCGTTGTCGGGCCACAACAGCACGTCGCGACCCTTGAGTGGTGTCAGGTCGGCTTTGTGCCAAGAGTTCGAGCCGTTCGGCCAGCAGGTGGCTACGTAGTCCAGCATCAGTTCAGCAGCGGCGTCCGCGGCCTTTTCGCCTTCACACAACACCACAGGCGCATCGGCGCGCTGTGTCAGCTCATCCAAACGCAGCAGGGGCCGAGGCTCCGGCAAACCTTGCCAGCGCCATTGTGTGGTTTGTCCATCGGAGCGTTTGCACCAGGTCAGCGGTGTAAAGACTTTTCGCTGCTTGCCGTCTTCATCGGGGGCCAGGTCGAAGCGATACAGCGCCATGATCGGGTGACCCTGAACATCGCGATAGATCCACACCTTGGACGGAGCGCCGTGTTGTCGGTGCTTGGCAGGGCACTTATTCATGGCCTCGACCGGGATCGGTTGAATCGCAATCCACTCCGGCGTCGCGCTCTTGGCCGGTGCGCTTTTGATTGTCGCGGAACCAGCGGAAACGCAGAGCAGATCCGCCAGCTTTTTGCAGGCCTCAACGTCCGTGCCGCCGTCGATGTAGCGCACCAGATCGATCAGGTCGCCTCCCTTATCGCCGGTGGCAAAATCCGCCCAGGTGCCTTTGCTCAAATTGACCTTGAGTGAGCCTGCGCGTTTGTCCGTGCGCGTCGGGTTCGGTGCGGTGTACTCCTTGCCGCCGTCGACGCGTTTGCCGTTCGGCAGCCAGTGCGCAAGCACACGGTCGATGTTCTTCAGGGCAACGCTTTTTACGTCGGCAAAGCTGGGGCGTTTTGAGGTGTTGCCGGTGCGTTGAGTCATAGGGCGGTCCTCGACTCAAGCAGCGCCTCGTTCACGTAGTCGATCAGCGCCTTTGTCATCTCGCCGTGGTAGAACGCAGGCCAACTAAAACGCGCGCCCGCATCGCTGATGGCGGCATCGAGGATCAGTTGATTGGCGTGGTGCAGAATCTGGGAGACGGCTTCAAGTGCGTCCTCCAGCGGGATACCGGCATTCACCCGAAACAGGTTTTGGCCGTTACCGTAGGCAGGGGAGAACTCGGAGCGTCCACGCGTGCTGGAGAGGGTCACAGTGCACCGCCTTTCTGGCCCATTGGCACAGATGAGGCATCACCGTACATGGTGAGTGTTTTGATCAAGCCCAAGGTGCCACGTACGTCCCAAATAACTGACGACAGCACGCGGTTGGAAAGCAGGGGTTTATCGCCGTCTAAGTGATCTTCCAACAGCATGAGCACTGAGTCAGCACGGTCGAGCGCACAGGTGATGGCGTCGATAGGCATACCGGCTTCGGCGTCTGGGCTGACGCAGAGTAGGTCCCCGGGCAGTGCAAAGCCTGGGAGCATGCTCATTGGGCACCCCCTGCAGTTTCCAAGGCTCGCGCTTTGGACATATGGGCGTTGTAACGGGAAAGGCGTGTAGCGAGGCTGGAGTTGGCATGTAAAGCGGCGAGAGCCATTGCTCGATGAGCAGCGGCGCGAATTCTGGACGGATTTAGGGCGTGCATAGGTGGCGCTCCAAGTTTTGACTATGGAACTGCCACGATCCTTTCCACGGGATTGGGTGGCAGCTGTGCATGGGGTGGAAATACCGGGAAACTTGGAACCCGGCCAGGCCGAAGCCTGCCCACACACAGCCGCCATAACTCGAAATCGAAGGCGTAAAAAAAGACGCCTGCAATCGTAATGGGGGCGCCTGTGCGCCAAGTTTTCAAACGGGTTTCCACGCCCGGTCGCTGAATTTGCAGCGACAGCCAGAGAGTAACGTCCGTTTTTTGAAAGTGCAACTGTGCGGGATGCTTGCGGATTTTTTCGATGTAACATAAATTTGTTTTGGCATGCAGATTTACCTCAACGCCTCCGGTTGCCGCCGGAGGCGTTTTCGTTTCAGGCATTGGCGTCCCAGCGCAGGGAGAGCAGTGGTAGGAAGTCGCCGTCGAGCAAGATCGTGCATCTTCGTAAGCGTCGATTTGTTGCCCTTCATCTACGATCACTGCACGCGGGGCTTCGTTGGGTACTGACAGTGCGCACCAGGTGCCGTCAGCCCATCGCATGACTAGAACTACTCGATTCAGGCGTTTTTGTTGCGTTCTGTGACGCTCAAAACGTTGCATCCACCGCGACGAGAAACCGACTTTTCTGAGTACAGAGAAGGGCTGCAAAATGGCCTTGTTAGCGACACGATTCGTCATGCCGCCACCCGGTCGCGGGCCGCGATACGCGCCCGTGTCCAATTCAAAATTTCGGCTAATACCCAAGCGACCGGAGCCCCACGCGCATTGCTGTCGGTGAGCTTCACCGCTTGCGGAAAGCCGCTCTCTGGCTGGCTCATAAGTTTGTAAACCGTTGCGCGGCCGATACCTGTCAGGGCTATGACTTGATTGATGCGTATCAGCGTGGCGGCCGGATCGAACTGTCCCAGTTCCGTATGAGGCGCGCTGATCGGCAAGCATGCGGATCCGCTAGGGGCCTTGTGGTGACTTTCTCTTGGAGTGGAGGGGGCAAGCCCCACAACTTTTGCAGATTGCTTTGGGGCGCTCATCAGGCCCTGTCTCCAGCGGTTTTTGCAGGTGAGCGCAGTTGGGTTTCAAGCCACGCGACCACGTCTTGGGAGCGATAACGAACCCGAGACCCGGTTTTGATATAGGGAAGTGAGTTGCTGCGAGAACTTCGCCAGGCGGCAAGCGTTCGGCTGGACAGACCTAGTGCATTCGCCACTTGGTCGGTAGTGAGCAAACAAGCAGGGGTGAGAGAGGTGGTGGAGTGGTGTGAAGTGTCGTGAGGCTGCATAGCGCGTTTCCTGTCGTAGTTCGTACAGGCCCCAGCTATGTAAACGATTTTCTATTTTTTAAAAGTTTTATTTTTATAGTTTTCGACGCGGTTTTTATGGATAAGACAATTTAATTGAGCAAGATCGCAGCAAAGTTTCAGTTTTTTTCGGGGCTGTCCTACCTTGCCATACTGGTTTTCTATACAGTTAAAAATCGGAAAGTGAGAAGTGAAACCCGGTGAGGTCCCGACGAACGGTAGTCCCCTGCGCCCCTTCTGGTAGTCCGATAACAGCGGCCCCTCCTTAGCGTGGGGCGACCAATAAGAGATGGCCGCCAGAGGTTTTAGGCGCCTTAGGCGTAACACGCTTTTGACTCGTAACACATGATGTGCGGATCTCTTTTAATACGTGTTACGCAAGAAATATTAAATAAAATCAATTGGTTGATCGGATGCGTAACGTGCGTAACACCAGTAACATCGATTTTTGATGGGTATGGGGTTGGCGTATTCAACCCGCCTTTCCAAACTTTCCCTGAATAATGTTGCCATCTACTAGCTCATCCAGATGATCTGCGTACCACTGCATCATCACTCTGCGCTGAGGCAGGTAAACCGCCATGTTGTACACCCCTGCAATTCCTTCCTTTGCGTGAGAGAGCTGGGCCTCAATGTGATTCTCATCGAAACCCTGCTCATTGAGTATGGTGCTTGCGATGTGACGAAAGCCGTGGCCTGTTTGCCGACCCGCATATCCCAGTCTGCGGAGCGCCATTAGAAAGACGGTGTTGCTACGCGGGATTGTCCTGTCTTTCCTGCCTGGAAATAGGAGAGGGTACGCACCTGTCAGTGTTCGTAACTCTGTGAGCGCTTCAATTGCCTGTCGAGAGAGAGGCACCACATGTTCGCGACGACGTTTCATTCGCTCGGCTGGGATCGTCCATAGCTTTTTGGAGAGGTCGATTTCTGACCAGCGTGCTTCGCGGATCTCGCTCGGGCGCGATGCTAATAAGGAAAGCAAGCGAAGCCCAATACGAACGTCCTTTGCGTGAGGGTAGGAGTTGATCGCTCGAAGTAGCGCAGGCAGTTCTTCAATCGAAACGTGTGCATAATTTTCAGCGCTACGTGATTGCAGGAATTTGCTGAGACCTTCAAGAGGGTTGTGGACGGCTCGTCCTGTTACGCGTGCCAGGTCATAGATCTCTTTGCAAAAGGCACGAACTCGGCCCATTTGTTCAATGATCCCCTTCTGCTCCATGCCGCGTAGAAACTCCATCCATTCCAGGGGCAATATTTCTGTGTACACGCGTTTGCCGAAGACGGGGAACACGTGAAGCTCAAGTGCGCCAAGCCCTCGTCGAGACGTACCTGATTCCCAGCTTGTGCGTCTGGCCTCAAACCACTCGCGGCCTAACGCTTCAAAGGTGTTGTTGGCAGCAACCTGGTCTGCAACCTTCCGAGCTTGCTTGCTCACCAATGGATTTTTGCCGGTCGATGCGTCTTCCCGCAGTTGAGCTGCTTTCTGTCTCGCCAATGAGCCGCTGATTTCCGGGTAGCCGCCGAGGCCCAGCCAAGACCATTTGCCGTCTGGCTTTTTGTATCGCAGCTCCCACGATTTTTGCCCGTTAGGTTTTACCCGGAAGTACAGACCATTCCCGTCCTGCTCGCGATAAGTAGCGTGCTCAGGGTCCAGGCCTGCGAGCGTGGTGTCTGCTAAGGGGCGACGTTTGATTTCAGAGCGCTTCACTTCCTGTATGCCTCCAGTTATAGGAATCTGAAAGCATACACGTGGGCATACACGGCGGGAAGTTATAGGGGTGGACAGGGACGGATAGCCAGAAACAAGAAAGCCCGCACAGGGCGGGCTTCTTGGGGTGTTTCGTAGACTGTCTGAGACAGCCCGAGACTGCTATATGGTGCACCCGGCGGGATTCGAACCCACGACCCCTGCCTTCGGAGGGCAGTACTCTATCCAGCTGAGCTACGGATGCTTGTGCGGGCGACATCATACCCATGTCGTCCTTGGGCGTCCATGCCGGTCTTTGGACGTTTAAAGGTGGGAATTTTCCGTACGGCGGCCCTGCGCCGGGCGCCAGCGGTCGGTGTGGCGGAACCGGTCCTGGTTACGCTGATCAGAAAGATTCGGCAAATGCGCGGTTTTCGTTCTTTTTTTCGAACAGACTATTGCCCTGTACCCCCATTGATCCTAGGATTCGTTTGAGATTTCAAACGCTCTGTCTCCCGTGCGCTCTTTCACTGATCCCGCGCGCTGGGGCTGATTTCCCTGACGGCAGCCCACAAGGCGCCTTTCAACAACTCTAATTCGCTCCGCGTGCGCGCGGTGCTGTTAAGGAAAGCCGACATGCAGCTCAAAGATACCCAGTTGTTCCGCCAGCAAGCCTTTATCGATGGCGCTTGGGTCGATGCGGACAACGGTCAGACCATCAAGGTCAACAACCCTGCCACGGGCGAAATCCTCGGTACCGTGCCGAAGATGGGCGCCGCTGAAACCCGCCGCGCCATCGAAGCCGCCGACAAGGCGCTGCCGGCCTGGCGCGCGCTGACTGCCAAGGAGCGCGCGAACAAGCTGCGCCGTTGGTTCGAACTGCTGATCGAAAACCAGGAAGACCTCGGTCGCCTGATGACCCTCGAGCAAGGCAAGCCGCTGGCTGAAGCCAAGGGCGAAATCGTCTACGCCGCCTCCTTTATCGAGTGGTTCGCCGAAGAAGCCAAGCGCATCTACGGTGATGTGATCCCCGGTCACCAGCCCGACAAGCGCCTGATCGTGATCAAGCAGCCGATCGGCGTGACCGCTGCAATCACCCCGTGGAACTTTCCGGCCGCGATGATCACCCGTAAAGCCGGCCCGGCCCTGGCCGCCGGTTGCACCATGGTGATCAAGCCGGCTTCGCAAACCCCGTTCTCGGCCCTGGCCCTGGTTGAGCTGGCGCACCGTGCCGGTATCCCTAAAGGCGTGTTGAGCGTGGTCACCGGCAGCGCCGGCGACATCGGCGGCGAGCTGACCAGCAATCCGATCGTGCGTAAATTGTCGTTCACCGGCTCGACTGAAATCGGTCGCCAGTTGATGGCCGAATGCGCCAAGGACATCAAGAAAGTCTCCCTGGAGCTGGGCGGCAACGCGCCATTTATCGTGTTCGACGACGCGGACCTGGACAAGGCCGTCGAAGGCGCGATCATCTCCAAGTACCGCAACAACGGCCAGACGTGCGTCTGCGCCAACCGCCTGTACATCCAGGATTCGGTCTACGACGCGTTCGCGGAAAAACTGAAGGTCGCAGTGGCCAAGCTGAAGATCGGCAACGGTCTGGAAGACGGCACCACCACCGGCCCGCTGATCGACGAAAAAGCCGTGGCCAAGGTTCAGGAGCATATTGCTGATGCCCTGAGCAAAGGCGCCAAGCTGCTGGCCGGTGGCAAGGTGATGGAAGGCAACTTCTTCGAGCCGACCATTCTGGTCGACGTGCCGAAAAACGCCGCTGTGGCGAAGGAAGAAACCTTCGGCCCACTGGCGCCGTTGTTCCGCTTCAAGGACGAAGCCGAAGTCATCGCGATGTCCAACGACACCGAGTTCGGCCTGGCTTCCTACTTCTATGCCCGCGACCTGGGCCGTGTGTTCCGTGTGGCTGAAGCCCTGGAATACGGCATGGTCGGCGTCAACACCGGGTTGATCTCCAACGAAGTGGCACCGTTCGGCGGCATCAAGGCGTCGGGCCTGGGCCGTGAAGGCTCCAAGTACGGGATCGAGGATTACCTGGAAATCAAATACCTCTGCCTGGGCATCTAAGCCGGGAAGGGATCGCAGCAAACGCAAAGGGCACGAGAGCGCTGACCCTTTGCGTGTTTCAAAACGTTATTCGTAGTGGCCGGGAAAGCTGTGGCAGTCGATCATCGCATGCTGCCGTAGTTGCCTCCCCGCCACGTATTCCTTGAGCTACGCCACCCGATGAGTGGCGAATGAGGACTTTATGAGCAAGACCAACGCTTCTTTGATGAAACGCCGCGAAGCCGCTGTACCGCGCGGTGTTGGCCAGATTCACCCGATCTTCGCCGAATCCGCGAAGAACGCCACCGTGACCGACGTTGAAGGTCGCGAGTTCATCGACTTCGCCGGCGGTATCGCCGTGCTGAACACCGGTCACGTGCACCCGAAAATCATCGCCGCCGTGACCGAGCAGCTGAACAAGCTGACCCACACCTGCTTCCAGGTTCTGGCCTACGAGCCTTACGTGGAACTGTGCGAAAAAGTGAACGCCAAGGTCCCTGGTGATTTCGCCAAGAAAACCCTGCTGGTCACCACCGGTTCCGAAGCCGTAGAAAACGCCGTGAAAATCGCCCGTGCTGCCACTGGCCGTGCCGGCGTGATCGCGTTCACCGGCGCCTACCACGGTCGCACCATGATGACCCTGGGCCTGACCGGTAAAGTCGTGCCTTACTCCGCTGGCATGGGCCTGATGCCAGGTGGCGTGTTCCGCGCGCTGTACCCGAACGAGCTGCACGGCGTGAGCGTCGACGACTCCATCGCCAGCATCGAGCGCATCTTCAAGAACGATGCCGAGCCGCGTGATATCGCCGCAATCATCATCGAGCCGGTACAGGGCGAAGGCGGTTTCTACGTCGCGCCTAAAGCCTTCATGAAGCGCCTGCGCGAACTGTGCGACAAGCACGGCATCCTTCTGATCGCCGACGAAGTGCAAACCGGTGCCGGCCGTACCGGGACCTTCTTCGCCATGGAACAGATGGGCGTTGCTGCCGACCTGACCACCTTCGCCAAATCCATCGCTGGCGGCTTCCCGCTCGCCGGTGTGTGCGGCAAGGCCGAGTACATGGACGCCATCGCCCCAGGCGGCCTGGGCGGCACCTACGCCGGTAGCCCGATCGCTTGCGCCGCGGCCCTGGCCGTGATGGAAGTGTTTGAAGAAGAGCACCTGCTGGACCGCTGCAAGGCTGTCGGCGAGCGCTTGGTGACTGGCCTCAAAGCCATTCAAGCCAAGTACCCGGTGATCGGCGAAGTGCGTGCCCTGGGCGCGATGATCGCAGTCGAGCTGTTCGAAGACGGCGACAGCCACAAGCCAAACGCTGCCGCTGTTGCCTCGGTGGTTGCGAAGGCGCGTGACAAGGGCCTGATCCTGCTGTCCTGCGGCACCTACGGCAACGTATTGCGCGTACTGGTCCCGCTGACCTCGCCGGACGAGCAGTTGGACAAAGGCTTGGCGATTATCGAAGAGTGCTTCTCCGAGTTGTAATCACAAGCTGCTCTGATCGACAGAAAAACCCGCCTCGGCGGGTTTTTTTGTGCCCATTGCGGCACATTCAGGTGTTGTTCATTGTACGTAGGTGCCTGCATTGTCTAAGGTGCAAGCATTGCCGATGGAGCGTGCAGATGACTGCTGTTGATTTACCCGCTGTACCCCGAGTGTTGATCGCCGAGGCAGACCCCTGGTCACGGGATCTGCTCAAGCAAGTGTTACTGACTGTGCGCTGTGACGCACGGTTGGACGTGTGTGCCGATGGGCAGCAAGCGGCCACGCTGCTGCGCGAAAAGGCCTACGACCTGATCCTGGCGGATTGGGAGCTACCCGGCATTGATGGCCTGAGCTTGTTGCGTAGCGTGCGCCAGAAGCGCCGTACGCCGGCCTTGCCGTTTATTCTGCTGAGCAGTCGCAATGACAGCGCCAGCGTGCGCGAAGCCTTGCCCCTGGCGCCCACCGCCTATCTGACCAAACCGTTGAACATGGAAGGCCTGACCCAGCGCCTGCAAGACCTGTTGCTCAACGAAGGCGAGAGCGTGTATTGCGAGATTCCGCCGCTGGCGCCCGGCATGACCTTGCCTGTCTTCCTTGAGCGCCGCCGTGATGCCTGCGACGGCGCGCCATTGCGCGTCGACGTCAAGGCGGCCGTGCAGCACAGCCTCGGCGCCGACGGCCTGGAGCTCAAGCGCCTGGAAGACCAGGTGCGCATGGACCCGCAAATCACTGCCGTGCTGATCGCCGCTGCCAACAGCGCCGGCCACCACGGCACGCCGGTACAGACCCTGCCTGCGGCGTTGCACAAGCTGGTGGCCGGACAGAGCATGAACCTGATCCTGGGGTTGGCCCTCAAGCACAACGTGGTACTGGGCGACCCGGCGCTGGTGGCCTATGCCGAGCGCCACTGGCAACTCTCGCAGGACACTGCCGACTACGCCCGGCGCCTGGCGCGCATGCTGGAGCTGGATCACGAGCGCTGCTACACCGCCGGCATCCTGCATCGGCTGGGCGATTTGGCCTTGTTGCGCTGCCTGGAAGACTGGCGACAGGGCGGTGGTGCGCTGGATGACGAAGCGATTGGTGAGTCGCTGTATGCCTTTGGCGCCGCCTATGGCTCGGCGCTGCGTGCACGCTGGCGTTTGCCGCTGGAGCTGCGTCAATTGATTGCGGCGATCTATTCCCTGGAAGGCGGGGTGTATGCGCGGGACGCGCTGGTGGTGAACCTGGCCGCGCAAATGGCGCGGTTGACCGAGCATGAAGGGCTGGAAGCTCTGGCCGCGAGCAAGACTGCGCGGTTGCTCAAAGTGGGCCTGTCCGAACTGACCCGAGTGCGCAAATCCTGAAGCCCGCGCCTTCCTGTCGGAGCCGGCTTGCCGACGATAGCCGTGGTAACTGACACACCGAAATCGCCAGCCAAGCCGGCGCCTACAGTTGATCGGGGTTAGCCCGCGATCACGCGGTTCTTGCCCAGGCGCTTGGCCTCGTACATGGCGGCATCGGCGCGGGCGAACAGGCTGTCCAGGGTCGAGTCTTCTTCTTTGAGGCTGGCCAGGCCCTGGCTGATCGTCACGCTGAAGGCTTGGCCTTCATAGCTGAAACTCAGCTCCTGAATCTCCCTGCCCAGGCGCTCGGCCACTTGCAGCGCCATTTCCGGTGCGCAGCCTGGCAGTACGGCGGCGAATTCCTCGCCGCCAATGCGCCCGAACAAGTCGCCACGGCGCAATACACCGCGACCGCTTTCGGCGATACGCCTGAGCACCTGATCGCCTTCCAGGTGGCCGTAGGTGTCGTTGACGTCCTTGAAATCATCGATGTCCAGCAGCAGGAAAGCCAGCGGCGCCCCTTGGGCGCAGGCGCTGTCGAAGGCCTGGTTGGCGCACTCGAAGAAGTGCCGGCGGTTGCTGCTCTGCGTCAGCACGTCGGTGGTGGCGAGGCGATGCAGCTCCAGTTCCATCTGCTTCTTTTCAGTAATGTCCTCGGCCATGCCCACCACGATCACCGGTTCGCCGGGCTCGACCTGCTGGTTGATGTAGCACTTGTCGCTCAGCCAGCGGATCTGGCCATCCGCGGTGATGATGCGGTACTCGCGGTCCTCCACGGCACCTTGCTCCAGCACGCGGGCCATGCTGTGCTCGGCGTAGTCGAGGTCTTCGGGATGGATGCTGTTGCGCCATTCCCGATGGTCGGCCAACAGCAGGCCGGCGGAGCGACCGAAAATACGCTCGTAGGCCGGGCTCACGTACAGCACGCGGCGCGTTTCCCAATCGATGGCCCACAGCACGGCGTTGACGCTGACCAGCAGCGAACTCAGCAACTGCTCGCGCTCACTCAGCCGCTCGACTTCACCCTGGGCATGCATCAGCGCCAGCAGTGTCGCCGCCGCTGCTGGGCGAGGATGCTCAGCAGTGGGGGCGTCGTGTAAGTAGGACTTTTCGTGAACCATCGGCACAACTCTCTCTGGGCGCGCCGCAGGATGGAGCAGCGGTCACTACAAGGGGCCACCATGATGGCGAAGTGTTCATTGAGAGAGGGGATTTGCAGTGAAGTTCCGTCAACTGGACCGATTGACGGTGACCGAGAAATGACGCCAAAAAGCTGATTGGCGGGAGGGAAGGCCCTCCCGCCGCACTCTCAGACGGCTGCAGGACGCAGCGAGTAGGTCTTCAATTGGTGGGCAAAATCGCGCAGGGATTGGATGCCGCTGGCCTCGGCTTCATGCACCCATTCCTTGATGGCTGCGAGCATATCGTGGCCATTTGAGCTGGTCTTGAGCCAGATCTGTTGCAGTGCCAGGCGCTTTTCGTAGATCACCTGGAGGGCATGGCTGTGCTCCAGCATGCTCTGGATGCGCACGTGGTGGCGGTCATCCAGCAAGCTGGTCTCGCGGGACAGCAGGCGCTTGGCGCGATGGAACTGGTGGCGCACCGAGTGATCGACCTTTTCCAGCTCCTGCTTGACCAGCGGGCCAATCACCAACTTGCGGTACTGGGCCATGATCTGGAAGCGGTTGTTGAGGATCGCCATGGCGGTATCCATGTCCAGGTGGCCCTTGCCCTCGACGCGGTGCGCGATCGGCGCGACACGCTGCACCTTGGCCAGGCGCAGGAAGCTGAACACTTTGATCCACGCCCAGCCGAGGTCGAACTCCCACTTCTTCACCGACAACTTCGCCGAATTGGGGTAGGTGTGGTGGTTGTTGTGCAGTTCTTCGCCGCCGACGATGATGCCCCACGGCACCAGGTTGGTGGCGGCGTCACGGCATTCGAAGTTGCGATAGCCCACGGCATGCCCCAGGCCGTTGATCACGCCGGCGGCCCAGAACGGGATCCACATCATCTGGATCGCCCAGATGGTGATGCCGATGGTGCCGAACAGCAGCAGGTCGATCACGCCCATGATCGCCACGCCCAGCAGCGGGTAGGGCGTGTAGATCTTGCGTTCGATCCAGTCGTCCGGGCAGTTCTTGCCGTAGATGCGCAGGGTTTCAGGGTTTTCTGCCTCGGCGCGGTACAGCTCGGCGCCTTTGCGCAACACGGTGGACAGGCCTTTGATCACCGGGCTGTGCGGGTCATCGACGGTTTCGCACTTGGCGTGGTGCTTGCGGTGGATAGCGGTCCACTCGCGGGTGTTCTGCGCCGTGGTCAGCCACAGCCAGAAGCGGAAGAAGTGTTTCAGGCCAGCATTGAGTTCCAGGGAACGATGGGCTGAATAGCGGTGCAGATAGACGGTGACCGCGACGATGGTCACGTGGGTCATCAACAGAGTGACTGCCACCAGTTGCCAGGCTGACAAGTCAAGAAAACCGTTGTACCACATAGGCTGTATGGCCCTCAGAAAAAGAAAAGAACAGCTCACGCATTATCACTAAGCCTACAGAGAAAACCAGCAGCCCTTTCAGATAGGAGTGACCGGATGTTTCTTATTCTATAATCCGCAGCCTTTGTAGGGCGATTGTGTTTTTTGGGTAAGGATTACTGACCATATGCTGTTTTCATACCGAGGTGCCCTGCGTGCAGGGCTGGTATACCTGCTGGTTTCCATTGTGTGGCTCCAGCTCAGCAACCATTTATTGATCAACTTTCTCGATGAACCGCGGGAGTTGGGGCGCTGGCTGCAGGTGCGCGGGTACGTGTGGGTGGCCTTGAGCGCACTGGCTATCTACCTGATGTGCGCGCGATTTGCCCGCGCGCATCAGTTGCAGCAGCCACTCAAGGAAAACCGCGAACGCCTGCGCCAGGCCGCCGCAGTGTTTGATTGCACCCGTGAAGGCGTGCTGGTGACCGATGCCCAGGGGCTGATCGTGCACGTCAACCGGGCCTTCATGGAGATCACCGGCTATCGGCGCGAAGACGTCATGGGCCAGCAGCCCAGCCTGTTCAAGTCCGGACGCCATTCGTCGCATTTTTACCAGCAGATGTTCCAGAGCCTGGAACGCACCGGCGAATGGAGCGGTGAAATCTGGAACCGGCGCAAAAGCGGTGAAATTTATCCACAGTGGCAAACCATCCGTGTGATCCACGATGACCAGGGCCGCGTCAGCCATTACGTCGCGGTGTTTTCCGACATCAGTGCCATCAAGGATTCCGAGCACGAACTGGCCCACCTGGCCCATCACGACCCGCTGACCGACCTGCCCAACCGCCTGTTGTTCACCGACCGCGCCGAGCAGGCGCTGGCCTCGGCGCAACTGCACAAGCGCGGCTGCGCCCTGCTGCTGATGGACCTCGACCACTTCAAGATCATCAATGACAGCCTGGGCCACAACGTCGGCGACCAATTGCTCAAGCTGGTCGGCGAACGGCTGCAGGGTCTGTTCGGGCCCGGCGTGACCCTGGCGCGGCTGGGCGGGGATGAGTTCGCCGTGCTCGCGGAAAGCTGCCCGCAGGTGGTCCAGGCGGCCGCATTGGCGCAGCGCATGCTGGAGGCGATGAAACAGCCGTTCATTTTCGACGGCCACCAATTGTTTATCAGCGCGAGTATTGGCATCAGCCTGTTCCCCAATGACGCCCTGAGCGCCGAACAGCTGCTGCGCAACGCCGACTCCGCGCTGTTCAAGGCCAAGAGCGCCGGGCGTGAAAGCTACGCGTTGTACACCGAAGAACTCACCGCCCATGCGCAGAACCGCGTGGAAATCGCCAGTGAGCTGCGGCGTGCCCTCGACCAGCAGGAACTGCGCGTGTACTACCAGCCGGTCCACGATCTGCACACCAGCCGACTGATTGGCGTCGAGGCGCTGGTTCGCTGGCAACACCCGGAACGCGGATTGGTGCCGCCGGGCGAATTCATCCCTATCGCCGAGCGCACCGGGCTGATTGCCGACATCGACGGCTGGGTGATGCACCAGGCCTGTCGGCAGATGTGCCAGTGGCTGGCCGAGGGTACGCCGTTGAGCTTTATCGCGATCAATGTGTCCAGCCGCCTGTTTGCCCGGCGCGAACTGTACGAGCAGGTCGCCCAGGTGCTGCATCAAACCGGCCTCGACCCGGCCTTCCTGGAGCTGGAAGTCACCGAAAGCGCGGTGATGGACGACCCTGAAGTGGCCCTGGAACAACTGCATCGCCTGCGTGAGCTGGGCTTGCGCCTGGCCATCGACGACTTCGGGACCGGCTATTCCTCGCTGCTGCGGCTCAAGCGCCTGCCGGTGCAGAAGCTCAAGATCGACCAGGGTTTTGTCGCCGGGCTGCCGTGGGACGAGGATGACGCGGCGATTGTGCGTGTAGTGATCGCCCTGGCGAAGAGCATGGGCATGCAAGTGCACGCCGAGGGGATCGAGCAGGTGGAGCAGGCACGGTTTCTGTTGGAGCAGGCGTGCGACCTGGGGCAGGGTTACTGGTTCGGGCGGCCGATGCCGGCGCAGGAGATTGATTGGGCAAGGGCGCCTGCCATTCGTTAGGCACACCTCGGTCAATGTCCGGGCCGAGCTTGCCGGCGATGAGGAGCTGTCAGGCGAAATATTCGCTGCCTGACACGCCGCCATCGCGGGCGAGCCCAGCTTCCAAAGGGTTCAGCGGCGCCTGTGCGTGAGTATTTTCATGGCCAAAGTCCTCGCAACCCCGCGCCCCACCAGAAAATTCTTTCTGGTTATATAAACATTCTTAAATAGTATTTTTAAGAATATCCCTGCTTATCTACTATCGCCCTCACGCCGCAAGCAGTGCCGCCACTGCGAGGCACTATTCATTTCAGGAGCGAGACCATGAGCGCATCTCTACGTAGCGTCGACGGCCAGGACGAAGCAGCCATTTTGCGTGAGATCCAGAGCGCCCTGCGCGATCTGCGGTTTGGCGCGGTGGAAATTACTGTGCACAACGCCCAAGTGGTACAGATCGAACGCAAAGAAAAATTCCGTTTGCAGAACCCGGGTAACAAACCGAGCTAAGCAAAAACGGCGATTCGCATGCTAGACCCGCAACTATAAGAAAAAGCCAACACCCAAGAATTTCAGGAGCCTTCTATGTCGTCGATTCGCCGTTATGCCCTGGCCGCCCTGGCCAGTGCCGTGTTTGCCGGTTCCGCTGTTGCCAAGGACTACGAGTTGCTCAACGTCTCGTACGACCCGACCCGTGAGCTGTACCAGGACTACAACGCTGAGTTCACCAACTTCTGGAAACAGTCCCACCCAGGTGACAACGTCAAGATCCAGCAATCCCACGGTGGCTCGGGCAAGCAAGGCCGGGCAGTGATCGACGGCCTGCGCGCCGACGTAGTGACCCTGGCCCTGGCCGGCGACATCGACGAAATCGCCAAGTTGGGCAAGACCCTGCCGGAAAACTGGCAGACCCGCCTGCCGGACGCCAGCACCCCGTACACCTCGACCATCGTGTTCCTGGTGCGCAAGGGCAACCCTAAAGGCATCAAGGATTGGGGCGACCTGATCAAGAAAGACGTTTCGGTGATCACCCCGAACCCGAAAACCTCCGGCGGTGCGCGCTGGAACTTCCTCGCCGCCTGGGCCTACGGCCTGAAATCCGGTGGCAGCGAAGCCAAGGCACAGGAATACGTGAAGGAGCTGTTCAAGCACGTGCCGATCCTCGACACCGGCGCCCGTGGCTCGACCATCACCTTCGTCAACAACGGTCAGGGTGACGTGTTGCTGGCCTGGGAAAACGAAGCGTTCCTGGCCCTGAAAGAAGACGGCGGCGCCGACAAGTTCGACATCGTCGTGCCTTCCCTGTCGATCCTCGCGGAGCCGCCAGTGGCCGTGGTTGACAAGAACGCCGAGAAAAAGGGCAATACCGAGATCGCGACCGAATACCTCAAGCACCTGTACAGCCCGGCTGGCCAGGAGATTGCGGCGAAGAACTTCTACCGCCCACGCGATGCAAAAGTTGCCGCCAAATACGCCCAGCAGTTCCCGAAACTGGACCTGGTGACTATCGACAAAGACTTCGGCGGCTGGAAAACTGCCCAACCGAAATTCTTCAATGACGGTGGCGTGTTCGACCAGATCTACACGGCGCAGTAAGCCAAATTAAACTGTAGGAGCCTGATTTTCTGTAGGCGCTGGGCTTCTGTGGGAGCTGGCTTGCCTGCGATAGCATCACCGCGGTGTGTCTGACACACCGAGGTGCCTGCATCGCGGGCAAGCCCGGCTCCCACAGTAAAACCAGCCCCCACAGAAAGCGCGCTCCTACAGTGGTATCTACCCGCTAACCAAGGACTCTTATGTCGCGTCGTATTTCCCCCGTCATACCCGGCTTCGGGCTGACGCTGGGCTACACCGTGGTGTACCTCAGCCTGATCGTACTCATCCCCCTCGCGGCGATGTTTGTACACGCCGCTCAACTCACTTGGGATCAGTTCTGGAACATCATTTCCGCACCGCGCGTGCTGGCGGCGTTGAAACTGAGCTTCAGCACCGCGCTGTATGCCGCGCTGATCAATGGCGTGATCGGCACGCTGCTGGCCTGGGTGCTGGTGCGCTACACCTTCCCCGGACGCAAGATCATCGATGCGATGATCGACCTGCCGTTCGCCTTGCCCACCGCCGTGGCCGGTATCGCGCTGACGGCGCTGTACACGCCGACCGGCCTGGTCGGCCAGTTCGCCACTGACCTGGGCTTCAAGATCGCCTACACCCCGCTGGGCATCACCCTGGCGCTGACGTTCGTCACCTTGCCGTTCGTGGTGCGCACCGTGCAGCCGGTACTCGCCGATATCCCCCGGGAAATCGAAGAAGCCGCCGCCTGCCTGGGCGCCAAGCCGCTGCAGGTGTTCCGCTACATCCTTGTGCCCGCGCTGCTGCCTGCCTGGCTGACCGGTTTCGCCCTGGCTTTTGCCCGTGGCGTCGGCGAGTACGGCTCGGTGATTTTCATCGCCGGCAACATGCCGATGAAAACCGAGATCCTGCCGCTGCTGATCATGGTCAAGCTCGACCAGTACGACTACCACGGCGCCACGTCCATCGGTGTGCTGATGCTGGTGGTTTCCTTTATTTTGCTGCTGCTGATCAACTTGCTGCAGCGTCGCATCGAACACCCATAAGGAGGCGCGGAACATGTCCCAATCGTCTATTTCCGCCGCGTCCTCGGCCAACGCTGCCCGTCGTGGCAGCGCGGTGTCGCGACGCATCCTGATCAGCCTCGGCTGGCTGGTGTTCTTCCTGTTCCTGCTGTTGCCGCTGTTTATCGTGGTGTCCCAGGGGCTGAAGAATGGCCTCGGCGCGTTCTTCACCGCGATCCTCGAACCCGACGCGCTGTCGGCGCTGAAGCTCACGGTCATCGCCGTGGTGATTTCGGTGCCGCTCAACGTGGTGTTCGGGGTCAGCGCCGCGTGGTGCGTGAGCAAGTACTCGTTCCGTGGCAAGAGCATCCTGGTCACGCTGATCGACCTGCCGTTCTCGGTCTCGCCGGTGATCGCGGGCCTGGTCTACGTGCTGATGTTCGGCGCCCAGGGCTTCTTTGGCCCATGGTTGCAAGACCATGACATCCAGATCGTGTTCGCCTTGCCCGGCATCGTGCTCGCGACCATTTTTGTCACCGTGCCCTTCGTTGCGCGTGAGTTGATCCCGCTGATGCAGGAGCAGGGCACCCAGGAAGAAGAGGCCGCGCGCCTGCTCGGTGCCAACGGCTGGCAGATGTTCTGGCATGTCACCGTGCCGAACATCAAATGGGGCCTGATCTACGGCGTGGTGCTGTGTACCGCACGGGCCATGGGTGAGTTCGGCGCAGTGTCGGTGGTGTCCGGCCACATTCGCGGCGTGACCAACACCCTGCCGCTGCACGTCGAGATTCTCTACAACGAATACAACCACGTCGCTGCGTTTGCGGTGGCGAGTCTGTTGCTGATCCTGGCGCTCTTCATCCTGCTGCTCAAGCAGTGGAGCGAGAACCGTATTAATCGCCTGCGTGCCAGTGCGGCTGAGGAATAAGTCATGTCGATCGAAGTCCGTAATGTCAGCAAGAATTTCAACGCCTTCAAGGCCCTGAACAGCATCAATCTGGACATCCAGAGTGGCGAGCTGGTGGCGTTGCTTGGCCCGTCCGGCTGCGGCAAGACCACCTTGCTGCGCATCATTGCCGGCCTGGAAACCCCGGATGACGGCAGCATCGTGTTCCACGGTGAAGACGTCTCCGGCCACGATGTGCGTGATCGCAACGTCGGTTTTGTGTTCCAGCACTACGCGCTGTTCCGCCACATGACGGTGTTCGACAACGTCGCCTTCGGCCTGCGCATGAAGCCGAAAAACCAGCGCCCGAGCGAAAGCCAGATCGCGGTCAAGGTGCATGAGCTGTTGAACATGGTGCAGCTGGACTGGCTGTCGGATCGCTACCCGGAGCAACTCTCCGGTGGCCAGCGCCAACGTATCGCCCTGGCCCGCGCCCTGGCGGTGGAACCGAAAGTGCTGCTGCTGGACGAACCTTTCGGCGCCCTCGACGCCAAGGTGCGTAAAGAGCTGCGCCGCTGGCTGGCGCGCCTGCACGAAGACATCAACCTGACCTCGGTGTTCGTGACCCACGACCAGGAAGAGGCCATGGAAGTCGCCGACCGTATCGTGGTGATGAACAAGGGCGTGATCGAGCAGATCGGCTCACCGGGCGAAGTGTATGAAAACCCGGCCAGCGATTTCGTTTACCACTTCCTCGGCGACTCCAACCGCCTGCATCTGGGGGAAGACAAGCACGTGCTGTTCCGCCCGCATGAAGTGTCGCTTTCGCGGCATGAACTCGAAGATCACCATGCGGCTGAAGTGCGCGACATTCGCCCACTCGGCGCTACCACGCGGGTGACCTTGAAGGTGGAAGGCCAGAGCGAGCTGATCGAAGCTGAAGTGGTCAAGGACCACGACAGCCTGACCGGCTTGGCGCGGGGTGAAACGTTGTTCTTCAAGCCCAAGGTCTGGCAAAAAGCCTGAGTCTTCGAACACCGCAAAACCCTTGTGGGAGCCGGGCTTGCCCGCGATGGCGGACTGTCAGCCGCCACTGATGTTGGCTGGCCTACCGTTATCGCGGGCAAGCCCGGCTCTCACATTTGATCTACAGCGTCTGTTAGACCGTGGCATTTTTCGTGCGCATTGCCACCGGCCCCGAGCGCTCTTCAATCTCCTGCTTGAGCCCCTGCCGCAGCCGCAGCAAAAACGCCAGCTCCGCCACCACAAACAACGGCCCTACAATCAGCCCCGAGACGTCATCCACAAACGCCGGCTTCCTGCCCTCGTAATAGTGCCCGACAAACTGAATCACCCAGCCCACCACGAACATTCCAATACCGCTGCTGAGCCACACCAGCGTGCTTTGCGCCGCCAGCACATGCCCGGCCCACACGGATAAACCCATCAGTACCGTCATCAGCACACCCAGTGCCAGTTCCAGGCGCAGGTAAAACCACGCCGAAAACAGCGCGACAAGCACCGCCGGCGACAGCCACAAGCTGCCCACCGGCCATTCGGGACGTGACAGCAGCACGGCCACGGCCACCACGATCAACGGGATGCCGATAAAGTGGCTGGCAATATTGCGCGGGTCGCGGTGGTAGGCAGCGTATTGACTGAGGTGGTCGACGAGGCTTTTCATTGTTGTTCCTCCTGTAGGATGTTTGATCATGCCCTGTCCGCCTGTGACTAACTGTCAGCTGGGCGACAATCTTCGGAGTTCGCATGGACGTAGAGCAATGGCGCTCCCGGTTGGCCACCGGTCACTGGTTCAGCCACCTGCCCGCACCGTTTCAGCATAGCCTGCTGGCGCATGCCCGGTTGCGCCAGCTGGCGCCGGGGCAGTACCTGTTCAAGCGCGGTGATCCGCCCTGTGGCCTGTATGCGGTGCTTGAGGGCACGCTGCGCGTCAGTGCGGTGAATGAGCACGGCAAGGAGGCAGTGTTGAGCCTGGTGGAACTGCCCTACTGGTTCGGCGAAATCTGCCTGTTCGACGGTTTGCCGCGCACCCACGACGCCTGCGCTGTCGGGCCGTGCACGCTGTTGCAGGTGCCGCAGCAGGCGCTGTTGAAAGTCCTCGATGAACACCCCCGTTACTGGCGCGACCTGGCATTGCTGATGAGCCAGAAGCTGCGCCTGAGCTTTATCGGCCTGGAGCAACTGAGCCTGATGCCGGCCTCGGTGCGCCTGGCTCATCGTTTGTTGATGATCGTCGAGGGTTATGGCGATATCGAGCACTCCAGGCGCGTGCTGCAATTGCCCCAGGAAGACCTCGCGGCGATGTTGAGCCTGTCGCGCCAGACCACCAACGCCTTGCTCAAGGACCTGCAAGCCCAGGGCGTCGTGCGCCTGGGGTACGGCGAGATCGAAATCCTCGACGCCCGGCGGCTGCGGGAGGCGGCGCAGACCTGAGGGTGGTAGCCTGCACACCTGATCAATCGAGGTGTGTTATGCGCGTGCTGTTAGTGGAACATGAATCCGAAGAGGCACAGCGGATGGCCCAGGGCTTGAACGAGGCGGGCTACAGCGTGGAAGTCGCCGCCAACGGCATGGCGGCGCAGCGTTTTGTCGAAAACACCGAGTATGACCTGGTGATCCTGGACGTGATGCTGCCCGGCCTGAATGCCTGGAAATTGCAGCAGGCGATCCGGCAGAAGGGCGCCACGCCGCTGCTGTTCCTGACCACGCCAGGCGGGATTGAAGACCGCCTGCGCGGCCTGGAGCTGCATGAAGATGATTACCTGCTCAAGCCGTTCGAGAGCAATGCGTTGGTGGCGCGGGTGAAAAAGCTGCTTCGGCGGGACCGGAGCCGGCAACTCTAGTGCCTGAACCATTGCTATCGCAGGCAAGCCAGCTCCCACATTGGAAAGTGTTCGCCGATCAAAATGTGGCAGCCGGCTGGCCCGCGCTGCGGCGTTGAAGGATCAGGGTAAGGGGTGTCTGGTCCGTCGCTTTCGCGAGCAAGCCCGCTCCCACATTGGCAGGTGTTCACCGATCAAAAAGTGGGAGCCGGGCTTGCCCGCGATGAGGCCCTTGAGTCCACCACCAAAATCTATCGCAAGCCATCCCGAAACTGCCCCGGCGTCATTCCCGTCCAACGCTTGAAGGCGCGGTTGAAGCTGCTGGTATCGGCAAAGCCGAGCAAATGACTGATCTCGGCCAGTGAGCACTGCAGGTCGCGCAGGTGCAGCAAGGCCAGGTTCTGCCGGCATTCATTGAGCAACGCATCAAAGCGACAACCCTCATCCGCCAGGTGCCGCTGCAGGCTGCGCAGGCTCAAGTGCAAGGCCTGGGCAACGCGCTCGGCACTCGGTTCGCCGTCGGGCAATTGCGCCTCGATGGTTGCACGGACCTTGCGCTCCCAGGTCAGCGGTTGCAGCTGGGCGAGGGTGCGCTTGAGTACGGTTTCATTGTGCTCGGCCAGTTCCGGGTTGGCGTCGTCCAGGTGGCTGTCGAAATCGTGCGCGGCGAATTCAATACGGTCTTCCTCGGCGGCAAAGAACACCGGTGCGCGAAAGACTGTGTGCCATGGCGTGGGATCGGCCGGTGGCGGTCGGCGCAGGTACACCGCCAACGGTGCATAGTCGCGGCCCAGGCGGTTGCGGCAGGTGCGCACGTAGATCGCGGCAAACGCGTCGATGGCTTCCAGCGCCGGCGCCGGGCTGCCGGGCGGTTGCAGCAGGCGAAAACGGTAACGCTCACCGTCGCCGCTCAGCTCAAGCGCGAGGGCATCGCTGACCACCTGGTGATAGCGCACGATGCGCTCGAACACCTCGCGCAGGCTGCCGCTGGCCACCAGGGCGTACCCCAGCGCATGAAACGTGGTGGGGCTGACGAACCGCGACACCCGCAGCCCAATCGCCGGATCGCCGCTGGCCTGCACCGCCAGTTCCCACAAACGCGTGGTGGCTGACAGCGGGTAGCGCGCATTCGGGTCGTCCATCTGCTGCGGGTCGAGTCCGGCCTCGGTGCACAGTGCGCCGCTGTCGAGGCCCAGGGCGTCGAGCTGCTTGCGCAGGGCGCGGGTCCAGCTGGCGAGGGACGTGGGTTCGGTCATGACGATTGGCGCTTGTGGTCAACAGGTTGGCGTGTGCGGCTAGCGTCCGGCAAGAGGGCTTGGTGCAGGATGTAGCCATCAATGAACAAGAGGATGGAAGCATGGACGGTACTTCTGCAAGTCCCCAGCAGATGAACGCGCAACAGCGCTCGGCGCATATCCGTGAAGTGGTGCTCGCCGAAGGCGTCCGGTTGCGCCGGCAGCACCCCTGGCTGCTGCATCAGGACGCGTTGGGCGCGGGCATCCTGGCCTTTGCGCTGCTCGGCATGGTCGGTTCGGCGGCGCTGTACATCACCGGGCACATGGCCTGGTGGGTGTGCCTGCTGCTCAATGCCTTCCTGGCCTCACTGACCCATGAGTTGGAACACGACCTGATCCACAGCATGTACTTTCGCAAGCAGCGCCTGCCCCACAACTTGATGATGGGCCTGGTGTGGCTGGCGCGGCCGAGCACGATCAACCCGTGGATCCGCCGGCATCTGCACCTCAACCATCACAAGGTGTCGGGCACCGAGACCGATATGGAAGAACGCGCGATCACCAACGGCGAGCCCTGGGGCATCGCACGGCTGCTGATGGTCGGGGACAACATCATGTCGGCGTTCATCCGCATGCTGCGCGCCAAGACCTGGAAGCACAAACTCAGCATCCTCAAGCGCTCACTGCTGGTGTACGCGCCGTTGGCGCTGCTGCATTGGGGTGCCTGGTACGTCTTTCTCGGCTTTCATGCCGCCAACGGCATCGCCAGCCTGATGGGCACGCCCATCGACTGGTCGGCCAGCACCGTGCAGATGATGCAGGTCATCGATATCGCCGCCGTGGTGATCATCGGCCCCAACGTGTTGCGCACCTTTTGCCTGCACTTTGTCAGCTCCAACATGCACTACTACGGCGATGTGGAGCTGGGCAATGTGATCGAGCAAACCCAGGTGTTGAACCCTTGGTGGCTGTGGCCGTTGCAGGCGTTCTGCTTCAACTTCGGCAGCACCCACGGCATCCACCACTTTGTAGTGAAGGAGCCGTTTTACATCCGCCAGATGACGGCCAAGGTGGCGCATAAAGTCATGGCCGAGATGGGCGTGCGCTTCAATGATTTCGGGACGTTTGCGCGGGCCAATCGGCTTGGCTTTCCACCGCCAGCAGCGTCTCGATCAGCGCCTTCGCCGCAGGCGACAAGCGCACCCCAGCGCGGCTGATCACGCCGCAGCGGTTGCTCAGGCTGTCGAGGGCGTGGGGCAGGTTGCGCCAGTGCAATACGCGCAATTCACCGCGGGCAAAGGCGTCGACGAAGGCTTCTTCGGCGCCCAGGCCAATGGCGTCCGACTGGCGCACGATGCTGGCCAGCGCGGCAAACTGCTCGAGTTCGATGGCAGGCGCAAAGTCGACGCGCCCGCTGAGGTTGGCCAACAGCTTGCGAATGCCGGGCGCGATCAGCGGCGTGGCCAGCGGGTAGCCGAACAGGTCGTTGGTGGACAGGCTGTCCTTGGCCAGCAGCGGGTGCCCGTCGCGGCAGAAAAACGCACTGCGGCGCGGCGTCAGGGCCTGGGTCTGGAAATTCGGGTCGGCTTCGAAATGGCGCACATCGGCAATAAAAAATTCGATCTCTTCGCGGTTCAGGCTGCGCCCGAGTTTTTCCCAGTTATCCACCTGCAACGCGGTGCGCACCTTGGGGTAGGTGGTGATAAAACGCGCCATGGCCTGGGGCACCAGGTTCACCGCTGCCACGGCGTCACTGCCCAGGCGCACTTCACCGGCGTCGAGCTTGGTCATGCGCGTGACCTCATGGCTGAGCAGCGCTGCGCCCTGCACCAGGCTCAGCGCGTGTTGCAGCACCACCTGGCCTTCCGGGGTCGGGCGCAAGTCTTTGTTGGCGCGATCCACCAGCACGCAGCCGAACTCCTGCTCCAGGCCCTGGATGCTGCGGCTGAAGGCCGGCTGGGTGATACCCATGGCATCCGCCGCGCGCACGAAACTGCGGTGCTCGTTGAGCGCGATGAAGTAGCGCAGTTGGCGAAGATCCATGGTGTGCCCGGCATCCTGTAGGAGAACCGGGATTTTAAGGCGGCTGCTTATTCCGTCAACGAAGCTTGATTGTTTTATCTAGATCTTAAATGCATATCTATAGAGCGGGGGCCGTGCGGTAGGTCGCCGGACTGAACACTCGCGTTACCACCAGCATCGTCACCACGGTCACGGTCAGCACGACCCAGGCACTGACGAAGCTGCCGGTCAGCTCACGCAGCCAGCCGGTCAGCCAGGGCGAGAGGGCATTGATCAAGAACCCCACGCCCTGCACAAAGGCCGCCAGTTGCCCGGCCTGGCGCGGGTCGCGATGGTGGTCGAGGGTCAGCAGCAGGCTCAGGGCAAAACACGCACCGAGGCCGAAACCGCACAAAGCCACCCACAGGTGCGGATAATCCTGCGGCGCGAGGATCAGGCCGAGGTAACCCACGGTCTGCGCCAGCAGGCTGATGCCAAGCAGGGGCCGGCGGTCGATCCCGCGTTGCGCCAGCACCGGCATCAACAGCGCGGCGATCACCTGGAAGATCGTCATGAACGCCAGCAACGAACCGCTGGGCAACACGCCCCAGCCCAGTTGCTGGTAGTAGGCCGGCAGCCACGCCACCATGCTCATGTAGCCGCAATTGACCAGGCCGAAATACAGCGCCAGCAGCCAGGCGCGGCGATTGCGCAGGCCCTGGAACGCCGGCGCCACCTGAGGATTTCGCGCCGCGCCGAGGGGCAACCAAGCCCACAACAACAACGCCCCCAGCGCCGGCAGCAGCCACACGCCAAGCCCCGCCTGCCATTGCTGGAAGTGCGTGGCCACCACCGGGCTGAGCAGTGCCGCCAGCCCGCCACCGGCCATCAGCGAGGCCGAATACACGCCCATCGCCACCGGCACACGGTGATGAAACTCGCGCTTGATCATCGCCGGCACTAGTGCCTGGATCAGCGCCACACCGGCGCCTCCCAGCAGTGCCGTGACCAGCAGTGCCGAACCCTGGCCCATCAGCCAGCGCGCGAGGCACGCCAGCAGGATCATCATCAGGCCCAGGGCGATGCCACGCCGCTCACCCAGGCGTGCCTCCACGCGCACCCCCACCAGCGCCACCAGGCCCATGCACACCACCGGCAGGCTGGTCAGCAGGGCGCTGCTCTGGAAACTCAAGCCGGTGGCCTGGCGAATCTCGCCGAGCAACGGGCTGATGGAACTGAGAATCGGCCGCAGGTTCAGGCCGAGCACCACCAGCAGGCCCCAGCCGGCGAGGGATTTATTCAGGGTCATGCAAGGTTTTCCACTGGTGGTACAACTGGGTCATCGCCGCGTCTGGCAGGTGCTGGATCGGCAGGCGCTGCTCGCTCAAGGGCAAGCCCACCTGTTGCCCGATCGCCGCCGTCGACAGGCCGAACGGCTCGGCCATTTCATTGCTGGCGGCAAACACTACGCGCTGGACACCGCACAAATACATGGCACTCAGGCACATCGGGCAGGGTTGGCCGCTGGCGTAGATCACACAACCGTCCAGGCGCGCGCCGAGCTGTCGGCTTGCAGCGCGGATCGCCAGTAGCTCGGCGTGGGCGGTGGGGTCCTGGGTCAGGTGGATTTCATTCACGGCTTCAACCAGCACTTCGCCATTGCGCGTCAACACCGCCCCAAAGGGCCGGCCACCTTGGGCGACGTTCACTTGTGCAAGTCGGATGGCGCGTTGCAGGTGCTGATGATCGTCGGTCATGGAGGCCTCTGGGCAGAATGCAGGGGTGAAGTATGGCCAGCCGCCGAGGTATTCTGAAATTAAATATAACCATGCCAATCAGTGGCAAACCAAATGGTGACAGCGATGTTCGATCCCGTGTTGTTGCGCAGTTTTGTCGCCGTGGTGGACTGCGGCAATTTCACCCGTGCTGCCGAGCGCCTGCACTTGACCCAGTCGACTGTCAGCCAGCAGATCCGCCGCCTGGAAGAAGCGGTGGCGTGCCAGTTGCTGGACCGTGACCAGCGCCAGGTGGTGGCCACGGCGGAGGGCGAGCGCCTGCTGGCCTATGCGCGGCGCATCCTCGCGCTGCACGAAGAAGCCGCCGATGTGTTGATCAACCAGCAAAGCGACGGCGTGCTGCGCCTGGGCGTTCCGGAAGACTTTGCCGCCGAACGCCTCATGCCACTGCTTTCGGCGTTTGTGCAGGCATTTCCGCGGGTGCGCCTGGAGGTCACCAGCGGCCTTGGTCCGGAATTGCAGCGCCAGTACCGCAGCGGTGAGTTCGATGTGTTGTTGGTCAAGCAGATGGGCGACAGCGCCGACTGCCTGGCCTCGTGGCCCGAGCCGTTGTGCTGGGTCGACAGCCGCAGCACGCCGTCTCTGGGCCGTGACCGGTTGCCGTTGGTGGCCTTCCCGGTGGGCGGGCTGTACCGCAATGAGATGCTCCAACACCTGGAAGTCGGCGGCTGGCGCTGGCGCATCGGGTATTCCAGCGCAAGCCTGGCCAGTGTGCGTTCAGCCGTGGCGGCAGGATTGGGCATCAGCCTGTTGCCGCGCCGCGTGGTGCAGGCCGGGCATGTGATAGTGGCTGCAGACAGCGGCTTGCCGCCGGTGGAAGGTGTGCGACTGGCGCTGTACGGCCGCACGGGCCTGGGGGCGGCGGGACAGAGTTTGCAGCGTCAATTGCTCGATTTGTGTGCAAACAGCCCTGCTTGAGCCATGCCTTTTCTGAATATTTTTTATGCCTGTAAAGCATCAGAAAACCGCGCGGCGGCGCCAGGCCCCGCAGGACGGGGCTTCGGCGTTTCCGAATGTTTCGTTTATTCAGTTTAGATCTATGTATAACTTTAAAGATTACTTTAAGAGATAAGCGTCTGGCCCCGATGATTCAGCCCTCGACGGCCTCAGGCAGGCCTGTCGGTTTTTTTGTTTCAAAACCGTAGGGAGTGAATCAATGGGCAATGTCCAGACCGCCGCCAGTGCACAAGAGGCGCAATGGCGCCAGGCACCGAGTGGTGAGTTGGTCGACCTTGGCCGGCCGCACCGCGCGCCGTTGGGGCAATTGCGTCTGCAGAAAACCCCGAAGCGCTTTTCGAGCCGTCGCGAAGGGATCCTGCTCGGGTTGCTGGTACTGGCCCTGCACGGTGCGGTGATTTATTGGGTGAGCCAGAAGCCCACCCCGGTGCTGCCGATTGTGCCGCCGGAAATCCCGCCGATGACCATCGAATTTTCCCAGCCGGCACCGCCGGTGGTCGAGCCGCCACCGCCTGTTCCGCCGCCACCGCCGCCGCCCGTGGTCGAGCCACCGCCACCGGTGGTGGACGAGTTGGCTGCCAAGCCGGCGCCGCCTAAACCGATTCCAAAGCCCAAGCCGAAGCCTGTGCCCAAGCCTGAGCCGAAACCTGCACCCAAGGCGGTCGAGCAACCGCCTGCGCCGCCCACGCCGGCACCACCGGCCCCGGCGCCAGTGGCTCCGCCTGCACCGGCTCCGGTAACGCCCGCTTCAGCGAACGCGGCGTACTTGAAGAACCCGGCGCCGGAGTATCCGTCACTGGCCCAGCGTCGCGGTTGGGAAGGCACCGTGCTGCTGCGGGTGCATGTACTGGCCAGCGGCAAGCCGGGCGAGATCCAGATCCAGAAGAGCAGCGGTCGCCAGCAACTCGACGACGCCGCACTGGCCGCGGTGAAGCGTTGGAGTTTCGTGCCGGCCAAGCAGGGCGATGTCGCCCAGGACGGCTGGGTCAGCGTACCGATCGATTTCAAGATTCACTAACTATTCGGCTGCGGTGTGTTGCACACGCCGCGACCTGCACAGAGGGAAAACATCATGGCATTAGCATCTCCACTTGAATCCATCGAAAGCGCGGTGATCTGGCTGCTGGTGGTCTTTTCGGTCGCCACCTGGGGCCTTGCCCTGCTCAAGGGCGTGCAGTTCGGTCGCCTCAAGGCACAGGATCGCAAGTTCCATAAGCAGTTCTGGGCGGCATCCAGCCTGGACTCGGCGGCAGAACTGGCTGAAACCCAGCCTGGCGCTGCTGCCCGCGTAGCCCAGGCCGGCTATGCCGCGATCCAGGTTGGCGATGCACCGCATGCTGCCGACCTGAGCCAGGCGATCAACCATCAGGACCGTCTTGAACGCGCCCTGCGCCAGCAGATCGTGCGTGAGCGCCGCTCGCTGGAAACCGGCCTGGCCGTGGTCGCCAGTATCGGCAGCACCTCACCGTTTATCGGTCTGTTCGGCACCGTGTGGGGCATCATGGAAGCGCTCAAGGGCATCAGCGCGGCCGGTTCCGCCAGCCTCGAAACCGTGGCCGGCCCGATTGGTGCCGCGCTGGTCGCCACCGGTGTGGGGATCGCCGTCGCCGTACCGGCGGTGCTGGTCTACAACTATTTCCTGCGTCGCCTGAAGCTCACGGCTGCCGACCTGGACGACTTTGCCCACGACTTCTACAGCCTGGCGCAGAAGAACTCCTTCCGCGTGCTGCTGCACCCGGCCCTGACCAAAAACGCCGCCGGCAACCCGCAAAAAGTGAAGGAGGCGTCCTGAGATGGCCTTTTCCACGCAAGACAGTGATGAGGTGCTGAGCGAGATCAACGTCACGCCGCTGGTGGACGTGATGCTGGTACTGCTGGTGGTGTTTATCGTCACCGCGCCGTTGTTGACCAACGCGATCCCGATCAACCTGCCCAAGACCGAGGCCGTGGCCCCGGTGGAGCAGAAGGACCCGCTGGTGGTGAGCATCGACGGTGCCGGCAAGCTGTTTATCAACAAGGACGAAATCCAGCCGGACCTGCTGGAATTCAACCTGCAGGCGGCCAAGGCCAAGGACCCCGATGTGCGGGTGCAACTGCAGGCCGATGATGGTGTGAACTACGGCGAAGTGGCGCGAGCCATGGCGTCTATCGAGCGCGCGGGCATTACCAAGTTGTCGGTGATTACCGCACGTTAGCTTCAAATGCCTCGACAATTTTTTGGCCGTCTCCTTGGCAGGGTGCGGCCTTTTTTTTGCCTCAATTTCAGCCAATCGAGTGAGCGCGACGGCTCAGCCGTTTAGGTCAAGCTAACCCCAGCGATGTGTGGGTGCCTGACTGCAACTTCCCGCAAAAACTCTCCAGCATTGGTCTTGAGCCAATCAATTAACCGAGCGATATCGGGTTCCGACTGCCGCCCATTCCGACAAATAACGTAGTACGCAGCAGGCGACATCATTACTGGTGCTTCCAGTGCGACCAATGTACCCGCCTCCAATTGGTCATACACCAACGCAGTCCTGCCCAGCGCAATCCCGCCGCCCTTCACCGCCAGACTGATTGCCAGGCTGGAGTCCGGAAAGCGTGGCCCATGGTGATAAGGCGGAGCCGCTAGCCCCTGGAATGAAAACCAGCTTTCCCATCCCGGGCACACTTGATCGTCCACGCGGTGAATCAGCGGGTATCGTGCTACATCCGTCAGGGAAATATCGCCATTCGCTCGTTGAAACTCAGCTGCGCAAACCGGGAACACCGCATCGCGCATCAGCAGTTCAGCATGATGGTCAGGGTAATCGCCGTATCCCATCACAATCGCGACATCGAATTGATGAGCTCCGAGATTGGCGCTGTTCATATCTGCGCTGGTCAGGATCAGGTCGATATTGAATGAAGCTTGCGTGTGAGAGCCGTGCATCCTGGGAATCAGCCAGGTGGAACAGAGTGAAGATGTGCACGACAGGTAAAGCGGCTGGGATTTGCTCGGGTTGAGCGAATGCAGCACCGCATCAAGCTCTTTGAAGAAGCCATCGGCTACCGGTAGCAAAACCTGTCCTGCGGCTGTGAGCTTGACGCCCCGTGAGTGACGCTCGAACAACGGCACGCCCCACCACTCCTCCAGACCTGCAATTTGATGGCTGATTGCACTAGCGGTGAGATTCAACTCAATGGCAGCGCGGGCAAAACTCCCCGTTTTCGCCGCACTGACGAAGGCTTGCAGCATGGGGGTAGGAGGCGGGCGTTGGGACATCAGGTGCTCACTTTGATCAGGATGATCCCGCAAACAATGACGAGTGCCGAAAGCATCCGCCGCCAGCCGAAGCGTTCATGAAAGAACAGCGCGGCAATAATGGCGCCGATAATAACACTGGTTTCTCGCAGCGCTGAGACCTTGGCTACCGCGTCCAGCGACAGTGCAAACAGCACCAACCCGTAGGATGTGAGGTAAAAAACGCCGCCCATAAGGCCGACCCGCCACTGGCCGCGAATGGCCTGTGCGAGTGACGAACGCTGCTTGAAAAACGCCAGCGCCGGAATCGGAATGCTTTGGAATACCGTCAAATAGATGATGTATTGCAGGACCGTTTCACTGGCTCTTACTCCCTTGGCATCCACCACCGTGTAGGACGCGATGAAGGCACCCGCGCACACTGCCATCAGGATAGGTTTGAACATGCTTGCGGTCATTTTTCGCACGAATGTCAGGCTGATAATGCCTGCACATATCAGCAGCACCCCTGCCATTGCATGAATCGAAAGGTGCTCATTCAGTAGGAAGTAAGAAAACAGCGCGACCAAAACCGGTGGCACGCCGCGCATGACCGGATAGACCTGGCCAAAGTCGCCGGTTTCGTAGGCCTTGATCAAGAACAATCGATAGGCCGTGTTGAGCACCACGGAAACCAGCACGTAGCCCCACACCTGTAGGCTTGGCACATTAACCAGAGGCAGCGCCACCAGACAGATCAGCAACGCCGTACCATCGACCATGGCCAATGTCATGAAACGACTGCTACCGGCCCGAACGACCGCGTTCCAGGTCGCGTGCATGATGGCGGAAATCAAAACGAGGGTGATCGCGATGTCGGAGTTGTCCATGGGGCTCTGCTGTTGATAGGTATTGGAAGTCGTAGGCGATGACCGTTAAGGCATCATTGTTTGCGCAACCACATCCGTAACATGTACCGATTCAAGTCCTTTAAAGGTGTCGCGTCATCAATCTCTTCGGACGGAGCGTTGATATCGATGAAGTGCGTTCGGGTATGGAGAAACTTGTTGTCAGCTGAAATAAGTATCTGTCCTGGTTCGAGCAACACTCGATGTTGGACTGATGATTGATCAAGAATGGTATCTAAAAAATCCAATGCCTGAATTTGCCCGGAGTTGAGGGGCACTCCAGCTTTTAGGTGAGCCGACTCAATGTAGACGCGAAAGTACCTGATTAAAGGAATACCTTCTTTGGAAAAGCTCAGGATGGGTGCTCTGAACAATTGTTCTTCGATTGCCATGCCGCGGTTTTCAAAGTAAAAATCGCACTTGAGATCTTCCAGTACGTCAGGGAATGCCATGAGCTCCGCGTATACCGCACTAGCATCTATCAGAATACTTTCGCCACCCAGAAGGGCTTTCTGCCCACAGGCCAAGATCAAATAGTCGATAGGAAGCGGGTCGCTTACACCATCGTTATGGACATATGCGCCCTGACGGGTCTGGTGATATCGCGCACCGTCTTCAATGCTTTTACCTCCCCGGTCATAAACCTCGATGACCTTATGGCCAAGATGGTTTTGCACCATTGGTTTTCCAAGCAAAGAGCCGAAAGTCCATATCAGTGATTTAAAATCCGCAAGGTCATCAGTTTTAAACCCATCGAGAATAAGGACATGGGCTTCGTGATCAATCATGTTTCGAATATTGCGCAATTCCGCGCTAAGGACCTGCGAGTGCACGGGATCAATATAAGCAGGTCTTGCATCGAATCGGTTAGCGTGTGAGTCCGGGTCGGTTATGGTTTTCGTGCTCAATAGCTCATCAAATGCGGCTTTAGACAGCCTGACTCTAGATACTTCTTGGCGAAACATACTGACATTGACGTTCATCGCAATCCCTTACGAAGGTTAGTTGAAGTCCTTATTTAACTAAGCTCACCACGCCCTGAAAAAGCGAAACATCGTCAGCGCTGCCATCAAAATCCGTCATGGGAGACCTCTCCTACAAAAAGCCATCATCTGAACGGAAGTGGCATTTCGTCATGTCTTGTAAAGGGCCAGCAAGGCGTGTCCTTTTAGATTGCAGGACGTTTCCAAGGCAATCGCTGCCGCCGTGTGGCTGTTGGAATGGATGGCTAGTCTTCGGCCCGCCGCTGGTTTTCAGTGATCGGGTTTAGCAGCCTGAGCTCAATAGGCACACGGTCACATCTCCCTTATGGTGGCTGTGCGTGGGGCGCCCTCGGGTGCGCTGGTGTTCCTATCGACCAGTCTGCTAACCCGCGTACAGCTGCTACCTACCGTTTAGCAGCGTGCGATAGCGGTCTTACAGATACAGATAAGCTGGCTGACACACCGCCATCGCAGCCAAGCCAACTCCCACAGTTTGATTCTCCTTTGAACTGAGTTTTTGGTTATTAATAAATAGCTTCTTATTCCTTAACGAATATAAACCGCGTCCCTATACTGATCAGCAACGTTAAAAGCTGCAGGAGGGCACACCCATGCACAGCGAGTCGATTCGTTATCTGATCGTGCCGGGCTGGCAAGGATCGCCAGAAGATCATTGGCAAACCCATTGGCAAAACAGCCTGCCCAACAGCGCGCGCGTGGAGCAGGCCGACTGGCTGACGCCACGCCGCGAAGACTGGGTGGCCGCGCTGGCCGAGGCCATCGCCGCCGACAGCACGCCGGTGATCCTGATCGCCCATAGCCTGGGCTGCATCACAGTGGCTCATTGGGCCGCCACCGCACCCGTGCAGTTTTTGCGGCAGGTGCGCGGCGCCTTGCTGGTGGCCCCGGCCGATGTCGAACGCCCGGCCTGCTCGCCCGCCTTGCGCAATTTCGCCCCGATCCCGACCGACCTGCTGCCGTTTCCCAGCCAGGTGGTCAGTTCCGACAACGACAGCGCCGTCAGTGCCCCTCGGGCGCTGGAGCTGGCGCGCAATTGGGGCGCCGAAGCCGGAATCCTCTCGGGGGCCGGGCATATCAATGTGAAGTCCGGTCACCAACGCTGGGAGCAGGGCTTCGCCTACCTCTATCGCCTGCAAAGCCGCCTCGAGCATCACGCCCGGCGCACTGCCTGACCTTTTTTCAACGCCCCGTCCCTGAGTGGATTTGGGGCGGGAGCCTGCCATGAGTCTGCATGAAACCTACGGTCAGCCCCTGCTGACCTTCCCCGACGCCGAAAAAAGCCCGCTGAGCATCCGCGCCAAGGCCCTGGTGTTTGTCGATCCGCGCTCGCGCCAGCTGCGCGAAGACCTGGAAAACCTCGCCCCGCGCGCCTTGCCCGTGTTGATTCGCGGCGAGACCGGCAGCGGTAAAGAGCTATTGGCGCGGCATATCCATCGGGGCAGCGACCGCACTGGCTTGTTTGTCTCGGTCAACTGCGGCGCCATCAGCCCGACTTACGCCGACGCCGAGTTGTTCGGCTACGCCGCCGGTGCCCACAGCGGGGCGGCCAGCAGCCGGGCCGGCTGGTTCGGCTCGGCCAATGGCGGCACCTTGTACCTGGACGAGATTGGCGACTTGCCACTGCCGATCCAGGTCAAGCTGCTCGCGGCCCTGGAGAATCACGAAGTCACTCGCGTCGGCGCCCACCAGCCAAGCCCGGTGGATGTGCGGCTGGTGGCGGCCACCAGCATCGACCTCGCCCAGGCCGTAGCGGCCGGCAAGTTTCATGAGCGCCTGTTCCATTACCTGAGCGAAGGCCAGCTGGACTTGCCCGCATTGCGCGAGCGCGTCGGCGACATCCTGTCCCTGGCCGAATACTTCCTGGGCATCTACAGCCAGCGCCTTGACCTGCCGGTGCCGCTGATCAGCGATGCGGCGCAAAAGGTGCTGGAACACCACAGCTGGCCGGGCAATACCCGCGAGCTGGAAAACGTCATTCACTTCGCCTTGCTCGTCAGCAGCGGCGACGAGATTCTGCCCGAGCATTTGAACCTGCCGGTAGCGGGCTCGCCGCTGGAACAGGTACAGCGCATCTTTGCCGCCGCCAGCCCTGCCGAGCAGGAAGCCTTGCGCGCCTTTCTACGTGAGCAAGCCGCTACATGAACAAAATGGAATATCAACGTGAATAAAAGATATTGTTCGGGAATAAAAAATCTAGGTATTGTCCATTCCACGCCGCGATAGCACTTCGCTGGCACACCACATAAAAAACGGTCGTCAGAGACGCCCCGGAATTTCGATAAGGACACTGCATGAAAAAGGTTCTGTTGTTTACCGCACTGGCGGCTGCCCTGACTGCAAGCTTCGCCCAGGCCAACGAGAAACTGGTGGTTGCCGCCACCCCGATCCCGCACGCCGAGATCCTCGAACTGGTCAAGCCAACCCTCGCCAAAGAAGGCGTGGACCTGGAAATCAAAGTCTTCACCGACTACGTACAGCCAAACGTGCAGGTTGCCGAGAAGCGCCTGGACGCCAACTACTTCCAGACCCTGCCGTACCTGGAAAACTTCAACAAGGGCAAGGGCACCAACCTGGTCACCGTGGTCGGTGTGCACGTTGAACCCTTCGGCGGTTACTCGAAAAAGATCAAGAACATTTCTGAGCTCAAAGATGGCGCCACCGTGGCCATCCCGAACGAAGGCTCCAACAGCGGCCGTGCCCTGTTGCTGCTGCAGAAAGCCGGCGTGATCACCCTGAAAGACCCGACCAACGCCCTGGCCACGCCGAAAGACATCGCCAGCAACCCGAAAAACCTGAAATTCAAAGAGCTGGAATCGGCGCTGCTGCCACGCGTGTTGGACCAGGTTGACCTGGACCTGATCAACACCAACTACGCCCTGGAAGCTGGCCTGAACCCAGCCAAGGACGCGCTGATCATCGAAGACGCCAAGTCGCCGTACGTGAACTTCCTGGTTGCCCGCCCGGACAACAAGGACAGCGACGCCATCCAGAAACTGGCCAAGGCGCTGACCAGCCCGGAAGTCAAAGCCTTCATCGAGAAGAAGTACAACGGCGCCGTAGTGCCTGCGTTCTGATGTAACCCAAAACCCCCTTCAAGGTTTGAACGCCGACGGCTACTACAGCGTCGGCGTTTTTTTATGGGCTTCAGAGGCGATCAAGACGGTAGGCGCTGGCTTGCCGGCGATAGCGGTGGGTCAGCCGGCCTACCGGCGACTGAAAGACCGCTATCGCAGGCAAGCCAGCTCCCACAGTTGGGCGGTGTGGGGGCTGGAGTCCCTGCCACACAGCGACACTCTGGAGAAACTGCAACCAGCGAACGCCGGCTCTTGCTCAAATCCCAGCCACACAGCAGATCCCCCCTGTGGGAGCCGTCGAGCCCCAGCGAGGCCGCGAAGGCGGTGTGTCAGCCACAGAAGGACCGTCAGTGCCGCCGCCTTCACAGCCTTGCTGAAGCTCGACCTCTCCCACAATCAGGCCGCGCGGCTATTGATCGCCCTGCGCAACGCCACCAACCATTTCACCAGCTCCTGCGGATCAATCGGCTTCGTGTTGTTCATTGTTCATTCCCTCGAATCACAGACCCCCCAACCATAGCTGCCACCCATCAAACCCGCGAATCCGGCGGTTATCTTTTTGGGTGATATCAATATGCTATTTGGGTATTTAAATTTTGCTTTTTATACCTTTAGAGTTCGCGCTACCCGGCGTTACCCACGCCGGACTGGATTGCGCCCGCTGCATTACCCTTGCGGCGTCATGGACTCAAGATGACCTTCGATTTCGCTTTTATCCTCAGCACCCTGCCGGCGTTTCTCAAGGCCGTGGGGGTGACGCTGCAAGTGGGCCTGATCGCCATTGCCACCTCGTTGCTGGTGGCGCTGATCAACGCCGCGCTGCTGGTGTTTCGCACACCCTACCTGTCGCGCCTGGTGGCGCTGTACGTCGAGCTGGCGCGTAACACGCCGCTGCTGATCCAGCTGTTCTTCGTGTACTTCGCCTTGCCGGCGCTGGGTTTGAATATCTCCGGCTTCTGGGCGGCGATCATCACCATGACGTTCCTTGGCGGTGCCTACCTCACCGAGGTGCTGCGCGCGGGTGTGGAAGCGGTGCCGTTGGCGCAGATCGAGTCCGGCAAGTCCATCGGCCTGTCCGACTGGCAACTGCTGCGCCATGTGATCCTGCCCCAGGCCGGCATCCTCAGCCTGCCGGCGTTGTTCGCCAATTTCATCTTCCTGCTCAAGGAAACCACAGTGGTTTCCGCCGTGGCGGTGCCGGAGATTCTCTACACCACCAAGAGCTACATCGCCCTTTACTACAAGACTTACGAAATGCTCGCCGTGCTGACGCTGATTTGCGTACTGCTGTTTTTGCCGTTGTCGCTGCTGCTCAGCCGTCTGGAAAGGAGGCTCCAGCATGGCCAGTTCGGGTCTTGAGTTGTTGTGGGTGTCGTTGCCTCAACTGGGCAAGGGCGCCGCACAAACCCTGTCGATTTCGTTTCTGAGCATCGCCTTCAGCACCGTCGGTGGCGTGTTGTATGGCGTGCTGCGGACCTTGAACAACACACTGATCAACGCGGTCCTGCGGGTGTACCTGGAGCTGTTTCGCGCGATCCCGGTGCTGGTGTGGTTGTACCTGCTGTTTTTCGGACTGCCGATTTTCTTCGGCCTGAGCATTCCGAGCTTCTGGTTCGCCGTGCTGGTGCTGTCGCTGTGGGGCGCCAGTGAGGTGGGCGAGGTGGTGCGTGGCGCATTGCATTCGCTGCCCCGTGGCCAGCGTGAAGCCGGCTTGTCGATTGGCCTGTCCGACCCGCAGCTGTACGGCTATGTGCTGCTGCCTCAGGCCCTCAAGCGCATGACGCCGCCGACCATCAACGTGTACACGCGCATCATCAAGACCAGCTCGCTGGCGGTGCTGATCGGCGTGGTGGACGTGATCAAGGTCGGCCAGCAAATCATCGAACGCACCTACGAGTCGGTATTGATCTATGGCGTGCTGTTCCTGTTTTTCTTCTTTATCTGCTACCCGTTGTCGGCCGCCTCCAAGGTGCTGGAACGGCGCTGGGCCCAAGCATGAGCGCATTGATCGAGTTTAAGGGTTTCAACAAATTCTTCGGCGAGCAGCAGGTGCTCAAGGGCATCGACTTGAGCGTGCAAAGCGGCGAAGTGGTGGTGATCCTCGGCCCCAGCGGCTGCGGCAAAAGCACCTTGCTGCGCTGCCTCAACGGCCTGGAAGTGGCACACAGCGGCAGCCTGCGATTCGCCGGCAACGAACTGTTGGACAAAGCCACCGACTGGCGCCAGGTGCGCCAGGACGTGGGCATGGTGTTCCAGAGCTACCACCTGTTCCCGCACATGAGCGTGCTCGACAACATCCTGCTCGGCCCGCTGAAAGTGCAAAAACGCGACCCTCGCGAAGCCCGCGAACAGGCAGAAAAACTGCTCGAGCGCGTCGGCCTGGCCGACAAGCGCGACGCCTTCCCGCGACAGTTGTCCGGGGGCCAGCAGCAACGTATCGCGATCGTCCGCTCGTTGTGCATGAACCCGCAGGTCATGCTGTTTGACGAAGTCACCGCCGCCCTTGACCCGGAGATGGTCAAGGAAGTGCTGGAAGTGATCCAGGGCCTGGCCCGCGATGGCATGACCCTGTTGATCGTCACCCATGAAATGGCCTTCGCCCGCGCCGTCGCCGACCGCGTCGTCTTCATGGAGGCCGGTCGCATCCTCGAACACAACACCCCCGAAGAATTCTTTACGAACCCGCAAACCGCACGCGCGCAGCAGTTCCTGGAGAAGTTTTCCTTTGTTTCAACACTGCCCAAGAAGAACCAGGAACTGGAGCTGATATGAAAAAGTTACTACTGCCCCTGATTGCCGTCGCATTACTCGCCGGCTGCGACAAAAAGGCCGAAGAGCCTGCAAAACCAGCGGCTGCCGCCGTGAGTTCGCTGGACAAGATCAAGGCGCGCGACAAGCTGATTGTCGGCGTATTCACTGACAAACCGCCGTTCGGCTTCGTCAACGAAGCCGGGCGCTATGTGGGCTTCGATACCGACATCGGCCGCCAATTCGCCAAGGACCTGCTGGGCGATGAAAACAAGGTTGAGTTCGTCGCCGTCGAGCCGGCCAGCCGTATTCCGTTCCTGCAAAGCGACAAGGTCGATCTGATCCTCGCCAACATGACCGTGACCCCGGAACGCAAGGAAGCGGTGGACTTCACCAACCCCAACCTGAAAGTCGCGGTGCAGGCCCTGGTGCCTAACGACAGCGCGGTGAAAAGCCTGGATGACCTGGCCACCCGCACCACCATCGTTACCACCGGCACCACCGCCGATATCTGGCTGACCAAGAACCACCCGGACTGGAAACTGCTCAAGTTCGAGAAAAACTCCGAGTCGCTGCAAGCGCTGTCGGCCGGCCGTGGTGATGCGTACGCGCAGGACAACCTGGTGCTGTTCAGCTGGGCCAAGCAGAACCCGGGCTACCGCGTGCTGGAAGAAAAACTCGGCGACGAAGCGCCGATTGCGCCGGCGGTGAAGAAAGGCAACATCGAACTGCGCGACTGGGTGAACGCCGAGCTGGCGAAGTTGGGTGAGGAGAAATTCCTGCTCAAGCTGTACGACCAGTACGTGCGTAAAGAGCTGAGCGATGACACCAAGCCTGAGAGCGTGATTGTGGAAGGCGGCAAGTGGCAGGGTTGATCTGTCAGCTGTTGGGTGACTGATCTACCGTCTTCGCGAGCAAGCCCGCTCCCACATCGACCAAGTTCCACCTTTGGAATGCGGACAAATGTCGGAGCGGACTTGCTCGCGAAGAGGCCGTTCCAGGCCCCTCTTATTCCGGCCAATGCCAAGCCGGTGCATCCAGAATTCCCTGTCCCACAATCCGCGTCTCCCCCAGCACCTTCTCCAGCACAATCGAATTGCACCCTTCATCCTGCTGCAACGCCGCAATCAGCCGGCTGGCATGCGACACCACCCACACCTGACAGTGCTGTGACGCCTGGATAATCAGGCGCGCCAACGCCGGCAGCAGGTCCGGATGCAAGCTGGTTTCCGGCTCGTTCAGCACCATCATGGTCGGCGGCCGAGGCGTCAGCAGCGCCGCGATCAGCAGCAGGTATCGCAAGGTGCCGTCCGACAACTCCGCCGCTGAGAGCGGCCGCAGCAACCCCTCCTGATAAAATTCAAGGGCGAAGCGCCCGCCCTGCAACGGCTGGATATTCAGGCGTGCACCGGGAAATGCATCGCTGACCGCGCGCTGCAAGGCTTCGGGGTCGCCAATCTCGCGAATGGTCTGCAACGCCGCCGCCAGGTCGCGACCGTCGTGGTGCAGCACCGGTGTGCGCGTGCCCAGTTGCGGTTGGCGCACGGGGGCATCGACATCGCTGCGAAAGTGATCATAAAAACGCCAGCCACGAATGCTTTCGCGCAACAGCAACACTTCCGGTGAGCCACGCAGGCTGCCGACCTGGTCGAACAGGCTGTGGTAGTTCGGCGTGTGCTGGGCCAGCACATCCCAGGCGCGGCCTTCGCGAGCGCGCACCATCGGCCCGGAGCGCTGCACCAGCAGGCTGGCCGGACGGTAGACGTGGCCGGCCCAGATGCATTCCTTCTTCACCTCCGGGTCCAGGGAAAAATACGACAGGGTCTTCTCCGGCAAGCCGAGGGAAATCGCGTAGCTGAAATCCTCGGCGGCAAACCCCAGGCGCAGACGCTTCACACCCTGGCGCACGACTGCTTCCACCGGCACCTCGCCGTTGTGCATGCGTCGGCTGATGGTCTCGGGGCCGGCCCAGAAGGTCGAGTCCAGCCCGCCCTCACGGGCCAGTGCATTGATCACTCCGCCCTGGGCGGTTTCGGCCAGCAGGCGCAAGGCGCGGTACAGGTTGGACTTGCCGCTGCCGTTGGGCCCGGTGATCAGGTTCAGCCGGTCCAGCGGCACCACCAATTTGTTGATCGAGCGGTAATTGGCCACCGCGAGGGTCTTGAGCATGAGCATTCAGTCGGCTTGGGAACCATTGGAGTATGGGAGCCTCCATGCAGATAAGGAACCCTGATCTAAGCTCACAGTCGCATACACACTGGCAAGTCGGCATCACGCAAAAGGAGCCTGCATGGGCGGTCGCACTGCAAACATTATTCTGAGCCTTGGCCTCCTGGCGCTGCTGAGCGGCTGTGGCCAGGACAAAGCCGAGCCCAAGCAGCATTCCCGGGTGTTTGTACAGACCGTACAGCCGACGGATTTCGCCGCGGCGGTCACGCTCACCGGGGACATCCAGGCGCGCGTGCAAACCGATTTGTCGTTCCGCGTCGGCGGCAAGATCATCCAGCGTACGGTGGATGTCGGTGACCGCGTCAGCGCCAGGCAAGTGCTGGCCAAGCTCGACCCCAAGGACTTACAGACCAACGTCGATTCCGCCCAGGCCCAGGTCGTGGCCGAGCAGGCGCGAGTCAAGCAGACCGCCGCCGCGTTCGTGCGCCAGGAAAAGCTGTTGCCCAAGGGCTACACCAGCCGCAGTGAATACGATTCTGCCCAGGCCGCGTTGCGCAGCAGCCAAAGCGCCCTGGCCGCGGCCCAGGCCCAACTGGCCAACGCCCGCGAGCAGCTCGGCTACACCGCGCTGGTAGCCGATGCACCGGGGATTATCACCGCGCGCCAGGCTGAAGTCGGCCAGGTGGTGCAGGCCACTGTGCCGATCTTCAGCCTGGCCCGCGATGGCGAGCGCGATGCGGTGTTCAACGTGTATGAATCGCTGCTGGTCGAGCCGCCGCCCGATGCACCGATCACCGTGAGCCTGCTCGACAATCCGAGCATCAAGGCGGTGGGCAAAGTCCGCGAAGTCACCCCGGCCGTGGCGGCCAACACCGGCACCGTGCAAGTGAAGATCGCCCTGCAGGCGTTGCCCAAAGGCATGCAGTTGGGCTCGGTGGTGAGCGCCACCGCCAATGGCCCGGCCAAGGCCAGCATCGAACTGCCGTGGGCGGCGCTGACCAAAGACCTCAGCGAACCCGCCGTGTGGCTGATCGACGGCGACGGCAAGGCGCAACTGCACAAGGTCACCGTGGCACGTTATCTCACCGGCAAAGTCATCATCAGCGACGGCCTCAAGGGCGGCGAAAAAGTCGTGGTGGCCGGCGGGCAGTTGCTGCATCCGGGCATGGTGGTGGAAATCGCCCAGCCGCCGGATCAGGCCCAGGCGCAAGGAGTGCAACCATGAAGCAGTTGACGGTGGTACTCGCTGCCAGCTTGTTGCTGATGGCCTGCTCCAAGGAAGAACCGCCGCCCGAGCCACTGCGCCCGGTGCTGTCGATGGAAGTGAAGTCCGAAGACCAGGAAAACCTCGGTCGCTTCGCCGGCACCATCCAGGCCCGCTACGAGAGCAACCTGGGTTTCCGTGTGCCCGGTCGCATCGCCCGCCGCGCCGTGGACGTCGGCGCCGAAGTGGAGAAGGGCGCCTTGCTCGCCGTGCTTGACCCCACCGACCAGCAAAACCAGTTGCGCGCCGCCCAGGGCGACCTTGCCCGCGTGCAGGCGCAGTTCATCAACGCCCAGGCCAATGCGCGGCGTCAGCAGGAGCTGTTCAACCGTGGCGTCGGTGCCCAGGCCCAGCTGGACGTGGCCCAGACCGACCTGAAGACTACCCAGGCGTCCCTCGACCAGGCCCAGGCTTCGGTCAACCAGGCCAAGGACCAACTCAACTACGCCGAACTGCGCACCGACCACGCCGGCATCGTCACCGCCTGGAACGCCGAGGCCGGCCAGGTGGTCAGCGCCGGCCAGCAAGTGGTGACCCTGGCTCGCCCGGACATCAAGGAGGCGGTGATCGACCTGCCCGCCGGCCTGGCCGAGCGCCTGCCGCCGGATGTGGTGTTCCTGGTGGCCGGGCAACTCGACCCCAGCGTGCACACCACCGCCGTCGTGCGTGAGATCGAACCCCAGGCCCAGAGCGCCACGCGCACCCGTCGCGCGCGCCTGACCCTGGCCGAGACGCCGCCCGCGTTTCGTCTTGGCACCGCGATCAGCGTGACCTTGAGTTCAACCATCGCACCGCGTATCGAATTGCCCATCAGCGCCTTGCAGGAAGTCGACGGCAAGACCCGCATCTGGCTGCTCGACACCCAGAGCCAGACCGTGCAACCGCGTGACGTCACGGTCATCAGCCGTGACGCCAGCAGCGCCTTGCTCAGCGGCGGCGTCAAACCCGGTGAGCGTGTGGTCACTGCCGGCGTGAACAGCCTGAAACCCGGGCAGAAAGTCAAAATCGACGAGGACAGCCCGCGATGAAAGGGAGCTTCAACTTATCCGACTGGGCCCTCAAGCATCAGTCCTTCGTCTGGTACCTGATGTTCGTCGCGCTGCTGATGGGCGTGTTCTCCTACATGAACCTGGGCCGCGAGGAAGACCCGTCGTTCACCATCAAGACCATGGTGATCCAGACCCGCTGGCCGGGCGCGACCCAGGAAGAAACCCTCAAGCAGGTCACCGACCGCATCGAGAAGAAACTCGAGGAACTCGACTCCCTCGACTACGTGAAGAGCTACACCCGGCCGGGCGAGTCCACGGTATTCGTGTTCCTCAAGGACACCACCAGCGCCAAGGCCATCCCGGAGATCTGGTACCAGGTCCGCAAGAAAATCGACGACATTCGCGGCACCTTCCCCCAGGGCCTGCAGGGACCGTCGTTCAACGATGAGTTCGGTGACGTGTTCGGCTCGGTGTACGCGTTTACCGGCGATGGCCTGTCGATGCGCCAACTGCGCGACTACGTGGAACAGGTGCGTGCCGAGATCCGTTCGGTGCCGGGCTTGGGCAAGGTCGAGATGATCGGCCAGCAGGACGAAGTGATTTACCTGAACTTCTCCACGCGCAAACTTGCGGCGCTGGGCATTGATCAGCGCCAGGTGGTGCAGAGCCTGCAATCGCAGAACGCGGTGACGCCGGCCGGGGTGATCGAAGCCGGACCGGAGCGGATCTCGGTGCGCACTTCGGGGCAATTCGCCTCGGAAAAGGACCTGGCCAACGTCAACCTGCGGCTCAATGACCGCTTCTATCGTCTGGCGGACATTGCCGACATCAGCCGCGGCTACGTCGACCCAGCGCGGCCCATGTTCCGCTTCAACGGCAAGCCGGCGATTGGCCTGGCCATCGCCATGCAGAAGGGCGGCAATATCCAGTCGTTCGGCAAGGCCTTGCACACACGCATGGATGAGCTGACCGCCGACCTGCCGGTGGGCGTCGGCGTGCACAAGGTGTCGGACCAGGCGGAAGTGGTGGAAGAGGCCGTGGGCGGCTTCACCAGCGCGCTGTTCGAAGCGGTGATCATCGTGCTGGTGGTGAGCTTTATCAGCCTCGGTATGCGCGCCGGGCTGGTGGTGGCGTGCTCGATTCCGCTGGTGCTGGCGCTGGTGTTCGTGTTCATGGAATACAGCGGCATCACCATGCAGCGCGTGTCGCTGGGCGCATTGATCATCGCCCTCGGCCTGCTGGTGGACGACGCGATGATCACCGTCGAGATGATGATCACGCGCCTGGAAAAAGGCGAGACCAAGGAGCAGGCGGCGACCTACGCCTACACCTCCACGGCGTTCCCGATGTTGACCGGTACGCTGGTCACCGTCGCCGGTTTTGTACCGATCGGCCTCAACGCCAGTTCGGCGGGCGAGTACACCTTCACGCTGTTCGCGGTGATTGCCGTGGCGATGCTGGTGTCCTGGGTGGTGGCGGTGCTGTTTGCGCCGGTGATCGGCGTGCATATCCTCAGTGCCAACGTGAAACCCCACAGCAACGAGCCAGGACGAATCGGGCGTGGCTTCAATTACGGCATGCTGTGGGCCATGCGCAACCGCTGGTGGGCCATTGGCATCACCGTGGGCCTGTTTGTGGCGTCGGTGTTCTCCATGCAGTTTGTGCAGAACCAGTTCTTCCCGTCGTCGGACCGCCCGGAAATCCTCGTCGACCTCAACCTGCCGCAAAACGCCTCGATCAACGAGACGCGCAAGGCCGTCGACCGCCTCGAAGCGATCATCAAGGACGACCCGGACATCGCGCGTTGGAGCACCTACATCGGCCAGGGCGCGATCCGTTTCTACCTGCCGCTGGACCAGCAATTGGAAAACCCCTACTACGCGCAGTTGGTCATCGTCAGCAAGGGCCTGGAAGAGCGCGGGGCGTTGATTGCGCGTCTGCAAAAACGCCTGCGTGATGACTTTGTCGGCGTCGGCAGCTTTGTGCAGCCGCTGGAAATGGGCCCGCCGGTGGGACGCCCGATCCAGTATCGGGTTTCGGGCAAAGACACCGACCAGGTACGCAAGCACGCCATCGAGCTGGCGACCCTGCTGGATAAAAACACCCACCTGGGCGAGATCATCTACGACTGGAACGAGCCGGGCAAAGTCCTGCGGGTGGACATCGCCCAGGACAAGGCGCGGCAATTGGGGCTGTCGTCGGAAGACGTCGCGCAGCTGATGAACAGCGTGGTCAGTGGTGCTTCGGTGACCCAGGTGCATGACGATATCTACCTGATCAACGTGGTCGGCCGCGCCGAAGACGCCGAGCGCGGCACCCCGGAAACCTTGCAGAACCTGCAGATCGTCACGCCTAACGGCACCTCGATTCCGCTGCTGGCGTTTGCCACCGTACGATACGAACTGGAACAGCCGCTGGTGTGGCGCCGCGACCGCAAGCCGACCATCACGATCAAAGCGTCGGTGCGCGATGAGATGCAGCCGACCGACCTGGTCAAGCAGCTCAAGCCTGAGATCGACAAGTTCAGCGCCGGCCTGCCGGTGGGCTACAAGGTCGCCACCGGCGGTACCGTGGAAGAAAGCGGCAAGGCCCAGGGCCCGATTGCCAGCGTGGTGCCGCTGATGCTGTTCTTGATGGCCACCTTCCTGATGATCCAGCTGCACAGCGTGCAGAAGATGTTCCTGGTGGCGAGTGTCGCGCCGCTGGGGCTGATCGGCGTGGTGCTGGCGCTGATTCCCACGGGCACGCCGATGGGCTTTGTGGCGATCCTCGGGATTCTGGCGCTGATCGGCATCATCATCCGCAACTCGGTGATCCTGGTGACCCAGATCGATGCCTACGAGCGCGACGGCTACACGCCGTGGGACGCCGTGGTGGAAGCCACCGAACACCGGCGCCGGCCGATCCTGCTGACGGCGGCGGCGGCCAGCCTGGGCATGATCCCCATCGCCCGCGAGGTGTTCTGGGGCCCGATGGCCTACGCGATGATCGGCGGGATCATCATCGCCACGTTGCTGACACTGCTGTTCCTGCCGGCGCTGTATGTGGCTTGGTACAAGATTCGCGAGCCGAAGCCAGAGCAACAGGAAAAACGCGGTTGAAAATGTCCAGGCTTGCTGTGGTGGGCAAGCTTGCTTGCGTTGGGGTGTGGAGCGCCGCCTGAAAAGCCGGGGGCGCGCTGCGCAGTCAGTGGGAGCAAGCTCCCGTGCCACGCGTGGATCTCACCGGCCTTGAGGCATGTATGAAACTTCCCGAATTAGCGTGTACAGCTCTTGCACGCCATCGAGTGGTTTACCCTGCCGACTTCCACTTCGTCCGGGCCGAATCCCATGCGCTACCTGCGTTCAATAACATTGCTCTGCGGTCTCCTGCTCTCGCCGCTGACATTCGCCACCGTCCTGGAAAACGCCCTGTGGCGGGTCGAAATCGAGCCGGCCACTCTAGCCATCCGTGCTACACCGAACGGTCAACCGGGCGTAGAAGCCTCCAGCGGCGTAGCGGCCCGTGCTGTCAGCCAGCTTGAACAGCGCGATCAGCAAGCGAGCTGGCATTGGGACGACGGCGCCTTTCAGTTGAGCGCCAGCCTTGAGCAGCGTGACCTGAAGTTGACCCTTCGCGCGCGTTCGCCGGGCAAGTTGACCATTCTTCAGCAACCCGCCAGTGCCCTGGGCAAAGGGCTGATGTGGCCGTTGGCCGAAGGGCATTACGTGCCGGCCGATAATGCTGTGTGGAAAGCGTTTTTGCTGGAGCAAGGTGATTTCAACACGACCCAGGACCTCAGCCTGCCTCTGTGGGGGTTGGACCACGGGCGGTTCACCTTGAACTGGTTGCTGACCAATCCCTACAACAATCGCCTGCGCTGGCAGGCAGGATTGGCGCTGTCAGTGGCCCATGAATTCACCGCGCTCGACCCGGACGCACCGATGACCCTGCTGCTGCACCTGGGGGAAGCCGATCCCTTGGCCGGCGCCAAGCGCTACCGTCAATGGTTGGTGGAGCAGGGCCGTTATGAACCCTTGGCGGACAAACTGCGAAGCACGCCCGAAGCCGAAAAGCTGCTGGGCGCCAGTCATGTCTACCTGTGGGGCAATGACCTGCTGGGGTCGGAGGATGTGCGTGACTGGCCGCTGCTGGTGAAGGTGCTGCGCGGTCATGAGCTCAAGGGCAGATTGGACAAAGAGGCCGCACAGGTGCTGGCCCAAACCGGCACGTTGGATCGCTATCAAAAGTCCGTGCTGCTGCGCGGCTTCAACGCGGCGATCAACCAAAAGGCCCGGCAAACCTGGCTGGCCACCGACGAGCCGGACATGCTCAAACTGGCCGAAGGTTATGGCGTCTTGCGCCGTGAATTGGCGATGGCGTTCGCGGGCGCCTTGAGGGATAGCCCCGAGACCTGGGGCAGCACGCTGTCGGCCAAGACCGTCCAGGCGCTGCAAGATGCTGGGCTAAAGCGCCTGCTGCTGACCCTGGGTGAAGGCTGGGAGGGCGGCCTCTGGCACCCGGAAGCGATTCAGGCGGGCGTCAACGCCGGTTACCTGATGGCCCCGTACGACTCCTATGAAACCGCGTTATCCACCACCGAAAATCCGGACTGGACCACCGCCCACCTGGGCAGCAAGGCCTATCGCGACTGTGCCATTGTGCTGAAAGACGGCACGTTCAAGACCGGCTTCCAGCAATCCGGCCATTACACCGACCCGCGCTGCGTACGGCCGCTGCTGGAAGCGCGGGTGAGGGCGGTGCAAGCCAAGGCGGGTTTCAACGCCTGGTTCCTCGATGCCTACGCCACCAGCATGCTGTTTGACAGCTACCGTGACGGCGCGCCAATGACCCAGGCGCAAAATGCCGAAGGCAATGTTGACGCGTCCCGCTGGCTGAATACTGCGCTGAAGCTGCCTGCCGGTTCCGAGGATGGCAACGCTGTCACCGCCCAGGGCATTCTGTTCGCCCACGGTATGCAGACGCCGGTGATCGGTTGGGGCGATCGCCAGATGACCCAGGACAAGCAGTCGCCCTATTACGTCGGCAACTGGTACCCGCCTGAGCAGCCGACGGTGTTCTTCAAGGCGGTCCCGCTGAATGAGCCGTTTCGTACCGTGTATTTCGCGCCGACCATGCGCCTGCCGCTGTACCAGGCGGTGTTCCACGGCTCGGTCATCACCACTCACCATTGGCTGTTCGACAGCCTGAAGCTGACCAATGTGCAGGCTGAGAATGAGCTGACCCAACTGCTGTACAACGTGCCGCCGTTGTATCACCTGAGTGCTTCGACGATTGAGCAGCGGCTGCCGCTGATACAGCGCCAGGATCGGTTTTTCCGGCCGTTGCACCAGCGGCTGGCAACCCAGGCGATGACGGGGTTTCGTTGGCTGACGGCGGACAGGCAAGTGCAGGAAACCACCTTTGCCGATGGCGCGCGGTTGGTCGCGGATTTTGCCGCGCGGAGTGTGACGGCGTTAGTCGAGGGGCAGCCGCCCCAGGTCTATCAGGTGGGCTCCTACTGAGGTTTGCGCCACACACTCGCCAGCCACGGTTGCTGCTCCCGAGGTAACCCGGCCGGCCGATAGTAATGCTCCAACTCCACGAACCCTGCCGCCGTCAGCAAGGCCTGCCACGCTTGCAGGTCGTGATAAGACCCATAGCGCGGCCCATTCCAGCCCTCGCGATTTTCACCACGGGGATTGGAGCTGAACAACACACCACCAGGCTTCAGCGCGCCATGCAGCTGTTTGAGCACGCGCGGCAATTCCTGCTTGGGAATATGAAACAGCACCGCATTGGCGAATATTCCGTCGAAGCGCTCGACCGGCAGGTCCAGCTTGAGGAAGTCCTGCTGCAACACCTCACAACCACTGTCCTCGCGCGCCATCTGCGCAAAGCGCTCGGAGCCGTCGAGGCCGACAGCGATGTGACCCAGGCGGGTAAACGTCTGCAAATCCCGGCCCGGCCCGCAGCCCAAATCCAGCACGGTGAACGGCGCCGTCCCCTGGATATGCCGCAGCAGCGCGTCGATGTTCTGGCTCACATCGTGGTCGCGGGTACCTTCGCGGAAAGACTCGGCCACGCTGTTGTAGTGGCCGAGGGTGGTGGACGTGATCTGGTCGAGGTCGTCGGGCTTGAGAGGCATGGTGAGCAATACCGGGCACTGAGAGGGCCCGACTATACCCCAATCGGTCGACCCACCCTGTGGCGAGCGGGCTTGCCACGCGCCCGGCTGTACAGCAGCCCCCAATACTCAGCGCTTGTTCAGCACCCGCGCCAACCGGTCGCCACCCAACTGAATCACCGCCACCAGAATCACCAGCAGCACGATGACCGTGAGCATGATCTGCGTGTCAAAGCGCTGGTAACCATAGCGGTACGCAATGTCACCCAGGCCACCCGCACCAATCGCGCCCGCCATGGCCGACGAGTTGATCATGGTCACCAGGGTAATCGTGAAACCGCCGACAATCCCCGGCAGCGCCTCCGGCAACAGCACATGCCAGATGATGTGCCAGCGCCGGCAGCCCATGGCCTGCGCCGCTTCGATCAGGCCGTGGTCGACCTCACGCAGGCTCACCTCGGCGATGCGCGCAAAGAACGGCGTAGCGGCGATGGTCAGCGGCACGACCGCTGCCCATACGCCATAGGTGGTGCCGACGATCAGCCGGGTGAACGGGATCAGCGCCACCATCAGGATCAGGAACGGAATCGAGCGGAACAGATTGACGAACGCCCCCAGCACGCGGTTCAGCGCCGGGGCCTGATAGATCCCGCCCTTGTCGCTGGTGACCAGGAACACCGCCAGCGGAATCCCCACCAGCAACGCGATCAACGAAGACACGCCGACCATCAACAGGGTGTCGATGGCGCCTTGTACTAAACGATCAAACCACATAACCCAGCACCTCCACCTGTTGTGCCCAGTTACCGGCGCGGCTGCGCAGCACGTCGGCGTCGTGCGGTGAACCATTCACCGCCAGCAGCAATTGCCCCAGCGCGTGGCCCTGGATGCGTTCCACGCCGCCCTGCAGCAAGCGCACACGCCCGCCGAGGGCCGCGAACAAGGCGGCCAGGTCCGGCTCGTCGGTGTCGTTGCCGGTGAACTGCAAGCGCAGCACGACTGCCGCGTCCGCCTGGCCGGGCGTGGGCTGCAGACGGTTTTGCAGCTCTTGCGGCAGCCCGTGTTGCAGCGGCGCCAGCAGGGTCTTGCTGACCTCATGCTGCGGGTTGCCAAACACTTCCCAGACCGGGCCTTGCTCGACGATGTGCCCGTACTCGAGCACCACCACGCGGTCGCAGATTTCGCGGATCACCGCCATCTCATGGGTGATCAATACGATGGTCAGGCCCAGGCGCTGGTTGATCTCGCGCAGCAGGCCGAGGATCGACTGGGTGGTCTCCGGATCGAGGGCCGAAGTGGCCTCGTCGCACAGCAGGATCTCGGGGTCGTGCACCAGCGAACGGGCGATGCCCACGCGCTGTTTCTGCCCGCCGGAAAGCTGCGCCGGGTAGGCCTTGTGTTTGTCCTGCAGGCCGACCAGTTCGAGCAGCTCGCGCACCTTCTGCTCACGCTGGGGCTTGGGCACGCCGGCGACCTTGAGGGGCAGCTCGACGTTCTGCCACACGGTCTTGGCCGACATCAGGTTGAAGTGCTGGAAGATCATGCCGATGCGCCGCCGCAGCGCCACCAGGCGGTCTTCATCGAAGTCGCCGATGTCCACCTGATCGATCAGCACCCGCCCGCTGCTCGGTTGCTCCAGGCGATTGATGGTGCGGATCAGCGAGGATTTACCGGCGCCGCTGCGGCCGATGATGCCGAATACTTCACCGCGCTGGATTGCCAGGTCGATGCCTTGCAGGGCATGCACGTTGCCGTCATAGGTCTTGCCCAGGTTGATAAAGCGCACGTGCGCGCGGTTCAGGTCAGGGTGCAGTTCTGTCTGCTCGGCGTCCCTGGGCGGCAAGCCCAGGTCGCGCAGTTGAGAGTGGGCGGCGGTCATTTTTTATCTTCCCAGCCCACTTGGTAGAGCTTGCCAAGGGATTTATCCAGCGCGGCGCGCACCACCGGCGAGTGCTGGTAGATGTCGACGAACTTGATCACACGCGGGTCGGTTTTGCTCTTGGGCTGGATCACGAACTGGATCACGTATTCCGGGTGGTCGAGGCCGTCGAACAGCAGCGCCGACTCGGCATCGAAGGTCTTGGACAGGCGGATATACGCCGGGTAGCCCTGCACCAGGTCGGCGTCGTCATAGGCGCGCACCAGTTGCACGGCCTCGACTTGCAGGATCTTGATCTTCTTCGGGTTGGCGACGATGTCTTCTTCAGTGGCCTTGTAGCCCACGCCCGGCTTGAGCGTGATCAAGCCGGCCTTGGCCAGCAGTTGCAGGCCGCGACCGCTGTTGATCGGGTCGTTGGCAATCGCCACGCTGGCGCCCTGGGGCAGGTCGTTGATGCTCTTGTACTTCTTCGAATACAGCCCGACGTTGTTGATGATGCCTGGCGCGTACGGCACCAGGTCAAAGCCGGCGGCTGCCTTGGCATTTTCCAGGAACGGGATGTGCTGGAAGTAGTTCACGTCGATGTCGCCGGCGGCCAGGCTGACGTTGGGCGCGATCCAGTCGGTGAACTCCACCAGTTCGACTTTCAGGCCTTGCTTGCCGGCTTCGGCCACGGCGGCTTCGAGCGGAATCGCGAAGGCGGCGGTAGTGCCGATTTTCAACGGCGCATCGGCCGCGAACACCGCCGAGCTGAACAAGCCGAAGGCCAGGACCAGTGCTTTGACTGGGTGAGTGAAGAGCGTCTTTTTCATAGTGGTTTTCCAGTCATAAGGTGTCGATGTTAATAACGCGATCAACTGTAGGAGCCGGCTCCTCCAGGGTTCAGTGGCGGTAGGTGGAGCCGGTGTGCTGTCCGGGCAGGCGGGCAGTGCCGCGGAAGACTTTTTCCCGCAGCGTCCCTTGCGCATATTCGGTTTTGTACGACCCGCGCTTCTGCAACTCCGGCACCACCAGGTCGATGAAGTCGACGTAGCTTTCCGGGGTGACGATGCGCGTGAGGTTGAACCCATCCAGGCCGGTTTCGCTGATCCACGATTCCAGCTCGTCGGCGACTTGTTCGGGCGAGCCGACCAAGGTGATGTAGCGACCGCCCAAGGCGTGTTGCTCAAGCAATTTGCGCCGGGTCCAGTCGTTGTTTTGCAGATTCTTGGTGGCGGATTGGATCGCGTTGCTCTTCACGTACTGGATCGGTTCGTCGAGTTCGTACTGGGCAAAATCAATCGCGGTGGACGCCGAGAAATGCGCCACGCCCGCCTCCGGGCTGGCGTAGCTCAGGTACTCGGCGTGCTTCTTCCAGGCGAGTTCCTCGGTCGCGCCCACGATCACATTGAGGCCCATGAACACCTTGATGGCGTCCGGGTCGCGCCCGGCCTCGACCGCGCTGGCGCGCACCTTGTCCACCTGGACCTTGGTCGCGGCCTTGTTCTGCCCGCTGATGAACACGCACTCGGCGTGGCGCCCGGCGAACAGCAAGCCACGCTCCGAACTGCCGGCCTGGAACAGCACCGGCGTGCGTTGTGGCGAAGGCTCGCAGAGGTGATAACCCTCCACCTGGTAGAACTCGCCATGGTGCTCGACCTTGTGCACCTTGCCCGGCTGCGCATACACCCGCGCCTGTGGGTCGTTGAGCACCGCGTCGTCTTCCCAACTGCCTTCCCAGAGTTTGTAGAGCACCTCCAGGTACTCATCGGCCTGGTCGTAGCGCCGGTCATGCTCGACCTGCTCGGTAAGGCCCATGGCCTTGGCGGCGCTGTCGAGGTAGCCGGTGACGATGTTCCAGCCGACCCGGCCACGGCTCAGGTGGTCGAGGGTGGACATGCGCCGGGCGAACAGATACGGCGGCTCGTAGGTGAGGTTGGCAGTCAGGCCGAAACCGAGGTTCCGGGTGACCGCCGCCATCGCCGAGACCAGCAGCAGCGGGTCATTCACCGGCAGTTGGATCGACTCCTTGAGCGGCACATCGATGGAGTTCTGGTACACGTCGTACACGCCGACGATGTCGGCGATGAACAAACCGTCGAACAGCCCGCGCTCCAGGGTTTGCGCGAGGTCGGTCCAGTACTCGAGGGTTTTGTATTGGGTCGAGGTGTCCCGTGGATGGGTCCACAGGCCGTGGTTGATATGCCCGATGCAGTTCATGTTGAAGGCATTGAGCAGGATCTTTTTCTTCGCCATCAGAGGGTCCCCCGCAGTGGCGGGTTTTCATCGTTGAGGTAGTAGTTGCCGACCGCGTGGTACTTCCAGCGCACCGGATCGTGCAGGGTGTGCACGCGGGCGTTGCGCCAGTGCCGGTCGAGGCCATGCTCGGCGAGGGTGGCCTGGCTGCCGGCGAGTTCAAACAGCGTGCTGCCAGCGGCCAGGGAAATCTCGGTGCTCAGGGCGCGCACTTCAGCGACGGCGATGGAGGCTGCCGCCACGGTCTCGGCGTTGCTGTCGGCCTGGGCGCGGTCGAGGAATTCGCCAGAGCGCTCCAGCAATGCCTCGGTGGCGTGCAGGCGAATACTCAGGTGGCCGAAGCTCTTGAGGGTCAGCGGGTCTTCGGTGGCCTTGTCGTTACCGGAGTCAATCCACGGGCGGGTCTTGGTGCGCACAAAGTGCAGCGCATCCTCGAAGGCGGCGCGGGCGATGCCGGTGTCGATGGCGGCGTGGAGGATCTGCGCCAGCGGGCCGACGGTGGTCGGGCGCTCGAAGGCGCTCTGGAACGGGATCACGTCTTGCGCGGCGACCCAGACGTTATCGAACACCACCGAACCGCTGCCGGTGGTGCGCTGGCCGAAGCCGCTCCAGTCGTCGATCACGCTCAGGCCTTCGCTGTCGCGGGGGACAAACGCCAGTTGCTGCACGCCGTGTTCATCCACCACTGAGGTGGGGATGCGCTGGGCGTAGATCGCGCCGGTGGAGTAGAACTTGCGACCGGTGATGCGAAAGCCGTCGCCGTCGCGGGTAATTCTGGTGACGCGGTCATGGGCGGTCTTGGTGCCCAGTTCCGCCAGGGCATTGCCGAAACGCTGGCCCGCGAGCACTTCGGCGTACAGGCGGCGTTGCTGCGCCGGCGTGCCGTTTACGCGCAGCACTTCCAGGGCATAGAAATGGTTTTGCGGAATCTGGCCCAGCGAGGCGTCGGCCTGGGCGATCAGTGCGATGACCTTGGCCAGCGTGACGTTGGACACACCGGCGCCGCCGTATTCCTTGGGCACGCTGATGCCCCACAGGCCGGAGCGCGAAAACACGTCCAGTTCAGGCAGCGGCAGGCGGCGCTCGCGGTCGCGCTGGGCGCTGTCGCGGCGGAAGTCTTCGGCCAGGTCGTTGGCGACAATAAGGGCTTGTTCGTCGCTGGTGATAACCGCGACGTGATGAGAAAGGGTCATGCGTATTCTCCAGAGGTCTGGTCGGTTAAATCCAGGAGTGACGAGCCGGCAAGGTGCCGTTCAGGCGATAAGCGCCCACCGCGTGATACTTCCAGCGCACCGGGTCGTGCAGCGTATGCACGCGGGCATTGCGCCAGTGACGGTCGAGGTTGAATTCGGCGAGGGTGGCGCGGCTGCCGGCCAGTTCGAAGAGCTTTTCGCTGACCAGCAGCGACACTTCAGTGGTCAGCACCTTGGCTTCGGCGACGGCAATCGACGCACGGGCGGCGGACTGCGCGGTGATCGGCGCGGCACTGACCTGGTCCAGCACCTGGCCGGCCTTGCGCAGCAGCGCTTCGGCGGCGTGCAGTTCGATTTTCAGCTTGCCGATATCGGCGATCACGTACAGGTCATCGCTGGCCCGTTCGACCTTGGCGTCGATCCACGGGCGCGAGCGCTCACGCACGAAGGCAATGGTGTCATCCAGCGCGCCACGGGCGATGCCGGCATCGATGGCGGCTTGGATCAGTTGCGACACGGCGCCCTGGATGGTCGGGGTTTCGCCGAGGCGCCAGTTCTCGACCACCAGCTCGGCGTCCACCGGTACCCGGTCCAGCAGCACGGTGCCGCTGGCGGTGGTGCGTTGGCCAAAGCCGGACCAGTCGTCGACGATGCGCAGCCCCTCGGTTCCACGGCGCACGAACGCCATGACTTGCTTGCCGTCATCGTTGAGCGCCTTTACCGCAACCCAATGCGCAAACAGCGCGCCGGTGGAGTAGAACTTCTGGCCGCTGATCACGTAGCCGTCACCCTCGCCGGTGATGCGGGCCTTGAGTTCCAGGGTGTTCTTGGTGCCGCGCTCCGGGCCGGCGTTGCCGATGCGCCAGCCGTCGAGCACGCTCTGGAACAGCTGTTTTTTCTGGCGTTCGGTGGCGGCGCCCTGCAACACGTGGAGGATGCCGAAATGGTTCTGCGGGATCTGCCCGAGGGCCGGGTCGGCCGCGCTGATGATCGCGAACACGTCGGCCAGGGTGGTGAATGACACCTGTGGGCCGCCGTATTCGCGGGGAATGGAAATACTGCCCAGCCCACTGCGGGTGAACTGCTCGATCTGTGCCCACGGCAACTTGCGTTGCTGGTCGCGCTTGGCGGCTTGCAGGCGCGCAGCCTGGGCCAGCTCATGGGCGGCGTTCAGCGCCTCTGCATCGTTGCGCAGCACGACGGCCGGCAACAACAGAGGGGCTACGTCCAGATCACTCTGGGGGGGTGTTAGAGCCAAGTTAGACATCAGCGCCGCTCCTTGGCTGCACGTAATGCCCTGGCGTTATGCACCGGGGTAATTCTGACCATACCGACCTCGCATTCAATGAAATAACAACAGGAAAATCAGGAATGTCCGGTGGTCCGGTGCATATACCCTAAGCGTGTTAAATATTTAAATAAACTAACTTTTGGGAATATGCATAGAAGGTCTGTCACCCAGGTTCGCAGGGTGAACCGAGGGGGCGTGGCTGATAGCTCTGCGCGGCCCCGCCGGCGCGGGCGGGTACCCAGGCGGCGATCCTCAACGTGCGGGCGGGTGCCCAGCGGGAATTGTTGCCGACGCGGTCAAGAATGCAGTACGTCACCTCCAGCCGGCAGTCGTCGCCGGCTTCGACAATCACCGTCGACGGCACCCAGACCTGCACGGCCAGGCCGACGGCCTTGGCCTGGATGCTTGGCAGGTCCATGCGCACATCGCCCCAGCGCAGGGTGATGGCATCGCCGGTGGTCATGTGCTGGTAGGGTTCGATGGTCAGCGGAATTCCGCGCCGCACCTGGCTGCTGTTGACGCCGTAGCGGCGGATCGTCTCGGGCAGGCCGACGGGGGCGAGGTTGTGGTTTTCGTCGCTGTACAGCTGTGCAGGCTGCCCGCCCGGGCATTGGGTCTTGACGCGCACCTGCGTGGTCGCCGAGCGTGCAGGGCCATGGCCGATCTGCATGACCTGATAGTGCACCTGCGCCGGGCCGTCCTGCACAAAACTTTCCGGGACGCGCAGGCGCGTCGACGTGCCGACCTTGCCGGCCGTGATTCGCCGTGAAGCCGCAAAGCAGTTGTTCCAGAACAGCTCGATCAGGTCGCCTTCATCCATGCCGGGGTACGGTGCGATATCGACCTGCAGCTGAGTGGCGGCGAGGGCATTGATGCCGTTGCGAAGTGCCTGGGGCAACGTCGGGGCGTGGAGCATGGCCGGGGTGGCGGTGCGCGTCATAAGTAATCTCCTTGATGCAGCCAGCAGCAATCGTTCCGGCCCCTTGGCGCGGGTGCGCACGGGGTCGAAATGAACGATTCAGAAAATAGCCGGGATAGGATCCAATCCTCTGAGTGCTAGATAAGAGGGTTGGCCAAGGGGCGTCAATGGCGGCAAAGGGCTAAACGGCGGGTTGCTGCAGATTCAGAAGGGTCTGACTGTGAGGGGGATTTCAGCGGGTGTGTGGCGGGGCGTTTTACTCGTTGAAACGAGGACTTCGCGTAGGAACGCGCTCAGGTGGGAGCAGGGCTTGCCCGCGATGCAGGCACCTCGGTGGATCCGCCGCACCGCAGTGATGCTATCGCCGGCAAGCCAGCTCCCACACAAGCTCGGGAGGGTGTCAGTGGGCGAGGAATTTGCTCAGGAACTGCTTCGTGCGTTCTTCCCTCGGGTTGGCGAACAACGCCTTGGCTTCGCCTTGCTCCACGATCACCCCTTTGTCGAAGAAGATCACTCGGTTGGCCACGTCACGGGCAAAACTCATCTCGTGGGTGACGATCACCATGGTGCGGTTTTCCTCGGCGAGGCTGCGGATGGTTGCCAGTACTTCGCCGACCAACTCCGGGTCGAGCGCCGAGGTCGGTTCGTCGAACAGGATCACTTCCGGCTCCATGGCCAACGCGCGGGCAATCGCCACGCGCTGTTGCTGGCCACCGGACAGACGCCGAGGGTAAGCGTCTTCCTTGCCCGCCAGGCCAACCCTGGCCAGCAGCTTGCGGCCCAGGGCCTCAGCGGCTTCGCGCGGCATCTTCTTGACCACGGTCGGCCCTTCAATGACGTTTTCCAGCGCGGTGCGATGGGGGAACAGGTTGAAGTTCTGGAACACAAAGCCGACGTGCTGGCGCAGGCGTCGCACCAGGGTTTGCTGCTGGTTGATCGGCTTGCTGCTGTCGATCTCGATGTCACCGACCTTGATGCGGCCGCTGGTGGGTTGTTCGAGGAAATTCAGGCAGCGCAGGAAGGTGGTCTTGCCGGAACCGCTGGGGCCGATGATGGCGACGACTTCGCCTTCCTTGACCTCAAGGTCGATGCCGTTGAGTACCACCTGACCCTTGAATTGTTTGGTCAGTTTTTCAACCACGATCATGCTTCAGGACTCCAGGTCATGCCGGTTGACCCGGTCTTCCAGACGATTTTGAAAATGCGCCAGGATGCTCGCCAGGATCCAGTAGATCAGGGCTGCAGAGAGATACATGGTGAAGATTTCGAAGGTGCGTGCCGACACCAGTTGCGCCTGGCGAAACAGCTCGGGCACCTGGATGGTGGCCGCCAGCGCGGTGTCCTTGACCAGCGAAATAAAGCTGTTGCCCAAGGGCGGCAAAGCCGTGCGCATTGCCTGCGGCAGGATGGCCCGGCGCAGGGTCTGCGCACGGGTCATGCCGATACTGGCCGCGGCTTCCCACTGGCCACGCTCGATGGAGCTGATGGCCGCGCGCAGGATTTCACAGGCGTAGGCGGCCATGTTCAGCGAGAAGCCGATCAGGGCCGCCGGGATCGGATCCAGCTCGATGCCCACTTGCGGCAAGCCGTAGTAGATCAGGAACAGCTGCACCAGCAAGGGCGTGCCGCGAAAGAACGACACGTAGACGCGGGCAAGCAAGCTCACTGACTTGAAGCGCGACAGGCGCATCAAGGCGAGGCCGAAGCCCAGCAGCAAGCCGAAAAACATCCCGCCAAGGCTAAGAATCACCGTGTAGTACGCGCCCTTGAGTAGAAAGGGCGCGGAGTCCAGCGCGAGTTGGAAACCTGCTTCCATTATTGAGTGACGTCAGCGTTGAAGTACTTCTCGGACAGCGTCTTCAAGGTGCCGTCGGCGCGCAGCTTGTCGAGGGCCTTGTTCACCGCGTCGAGCAGTTCAGGCTCGCCTTTGCGCAGGGCAATACCGGCTTCCTGGCGGGAGAAGGCATCGCCGGCGGTGGCGGTGTCCGGGGCTTTCTTGGCGTATTCCAGGGCGGCCAGGCGGTCGATCAGAATGGCGTCGATGCGGCCGATGCGCAGGTCCTGGAACTTGGTAGGGTCATCGTTGTAAGTCTTGATGATGGCTTTAGGCTGGTTGTCCTTGAGCCATTGCTCGTAGTTGGTGCCCAGGCCCACACCGACTTTCTTGCCGGCCAGGTCGTCGGCGGTCTTGATGCTGTCGACATTCTTCTTCAGCACCAGCGCTTGAATACCGGAGACGGTGTAAGGCTTGGAAAAATCGTATTTCTTCTTGCGCTCTTCAGAGATGGTCACCTGGTTGACCACGGCGTCCAGGCGCTTGGATTCCAGGGCGGCGAGGATACCGTCCCATGGCGTGGCTTGCAGTTTGACCTTCACGCCCAGTTCTTTGGCCAGCGCCTCGGACAGCTCGACTTCGAAACCGCTGAGCTTGCCGCTTTCATCGACAAAGCTGAACGGTGGGTAAGTGCCTTCGAGACCGATCTTGATCTCGCCGGCTTTCTTGATGCTGTTCAACTGCTCGCCGGCCACTGCCTGGCCGAGCAGGCCAGCCCCGAGTGCCAGGCCCAAAGTGCCAACCAACAACGTGCGACGCAATACAGAAATAGTCATGAAGAGCCCCTGTGTTTTTTATGTTGAGCGAAGCAGGTGACGCAGTAGTAGTATCCTGCCTTAAAGCGCGTAGCGAGTCTTCGCCTACGGCGCGATGATAGAGCGGGTTTTTAAGACTTGAAAATAATATAAATCTAAATTGATATTCGATTATTGAATATACAACCTATTCAATGTGGGAGCTGGCTTGCCTGCGATGGCGCTCTGTCAGCTACCGATGTGCTGACCTTTGCACCGTTATCGCAGGCAAGCCAGCTCCCACATTTTTGAGTCCGCGTTAATTCAATTGAATACCGAGTTGTAGGCAAACAACGCCGGCGCCCCGCCGGTATGCAGGAAAATGATCGGACCCTCTTCAAAACGTTGACGCCCGATCCCATCCAACAAGCCGGCCATGGCCTTGCCAGTGTAGACCGGGTCCAGCAGCAGGCCTTCCTGGCTGGCGAGCAGCTTGATGGCCGCCAGCGTACCGGCGTTCGGCTCGCCATAACGGGGGCCGAAGTATTCGTCCCAGAGAATCACCTTGAACGCCTCGGGCACCGTTACGCCCAGCAACTCGGCGGTGCGTTCGGCCAGGCCCTGCACTTTCGGAAACTGTGCTTCTTCGGTACGCGACACGGTGACGCCAACCACCGGCAGGTTCGGCAGCACGTCGCTCAAGGCCAAGGCGAGGCCACTGTGGGTGCCCGCACTGCCGGACGCCAGCACCACGGCGGAAAACTCGATGCCGCTGTCTTCAATTTGCGCCGCCAACTCAAGGCCGGCACGCACGTAACCCAAGGCGCCGAGGGCGTTCGAGCCGCCGATCGGTACCAGGTACGGCTTCTTGCCGTTGCTGCGCAGGCGGTCGGCGAGGGCATTCAGTTGGTCGTCGACATTGTCGAGGTTTTCCACCAATTCGACCTTGGCGTCGAAGAGGTCCAGCAACAGGCGGTTGCCGTTGCCCAGGTAGTTGGGGTCTTCGGTGCCGGTGGGGTTTTCCAGCAGCGCTACGCAACCCAGGCCGAGCTTGGCGGCGAGGGCGGCGGTCTGGCGCACGTGGTTGGACTGGATCGCGCCGGCGGTCACCAGGGTGTCGGCACCCTGGGCGAGGGCATCGGCCGCCAGGTATTCGAGTTTGCGCAGCTTGTTGCCGCCCATGGCCAGCGGCGTGGTGTCATCGCGCTTGACGTAGATGTCCCTGCCCAACCAGGCCGACAGCCGCTCGAGTTTTTCCAGGGCGGTGGCACCGCCCAGCAGTTCCAGGCGGTTAAAACGGTCGAGCTGTTGTTTGATCATGGCTACGCACGGTGACTGAGTGATTGGCCGACTATAGGCAGGCACTTTTCATCGGGCAACCGCCAATCGCTTATTCCGTGAAGTTCTTAGCATCGCACCATTGGTTCTTAAGGGCCGCCAGGGTGCATACCGTAAAGTGATGGCCATTTCGTCAGGAGTGAAGACCGTGAGTGAGCGTTCCAGTCATTGGCAATTACAGACCATCGTCAGCCAACTGCGCGGCGCCCGGGACCAGTGGCGAACGCGCAATGGCCGCTTGAGCGGCGAGCATGGCGGCCGCGAGTTGCCGTCCCGCGAGGCCGTCGCGCAGATTCTCGAGGCACTGTGCGGTGCGCTGTTCCCCATGCGCCTGGGGCCGGTGGACCTGCGTGAAGAAAGTGAAGATTTCTACGTCGGCCATACCCTCGACGTCGCCCTGAATGCCTTGCTGGCACAGGCGCGCCTGGAGCTGCGCTACGCCGCGCGCCAGGGCGGCCAGGATGACAGCGCGGTCGACGCCCTGGCCATCCGCCTGATCCAGGATTTTGCCCTGGCCTTGCCGTCCCTGCGCAGTCTGCTGGACACCGACGTGCTGGCCGCCTACCACGGCGACCCGGCCGCGCGCAGTGTGGATGAGGTGCTGCTGTGCTATCCGGGGATCCTCGCGGTGATTCACCATCGCCTGGCGCACCATCTGTATCGCGCCGGTTTGCCGCTGCTGGCGCGGATCAGCGCGGAAATCGCCCACTCGGCCACCGGTATCGACATCCACCCGGGTGCGCAGATCGGCCCGAGTTTCTTTATCGACCACGGGACCGGCGTGGTGATTGGCGAAACCGCGATCATCGGCGAGCGGGTGCGTATCTACCAGGCCGTGACCCTGGGCGCCAAGCGCTTCCCGGCGGATGAGGATGGGCAGCTGCAGAAGGGCCATCCGCGTCACCCGATTGTCGAAGATGACGTGGTGATCTACGCCGGGGCAACGATCCTGGGGCGGATCACCATCGGTAAGGGCTCCACGATTGGCGGCAATGTGTGGCTGACCCGCAGCGTGCCGGCGGGGGCGAATATCACCCAGGCGAATCTGCAGCATGATGATGGGGCGCAGAAGTAGTCTTGAGCCAAACACCGGGCAACTGTGGGAGCAGGCAAGCCCGCTCCCACAGTTGGAATGCATTCCAGATCTAAGCGGATTTCTCCCGAAAACCGCTGAACGTTTTACCTCCCGCACCCGTCATACCAGTCCTTGAGCTAGTGTAGGAATTATCTACCACTCAGCCCTGCGATTAGTCCCAGACCGCCTATCCATGTTTAACTTGAATGTTCGTTCAAGTTAAACCGGTGGTTCGCTGCCCGCTCACAACAGGAGGCTTACCTTTGCTGAGTCCGTTTTTTACAGCCACATCTCCCGCCCGAGGGGTGCATCGTTCATGAGTGCATCGTCGACCCCAGCCAGCGGCCTGGTGCGCATGAATGCGCCCGTCTTCTACTTTGCTGCAACCTTCATCTTGCTGTTCGGCATCACTGTCATCGCTATCCCGCAACAGGCCGGCGCCTGGCTGCTGGCCGCGCAAAACTGGGCGGCCAATACGGTCGGCTGGTACTACATGCTGGCGATGACCCTGTATCTGGTCTTCGTGGTGGTCACCGCGCTATCGGGCTACGGCAAGATAAAACTCGGTGCCGACCACGACGAGCCCGAATTCAGTTACCTGTCCTGGGCCGGCATGTTGTTCGCCGCCGGGATCAGCATCACGCTGTTCTTCTTCTGCGTTTCCGAGCCGCTGACGCACCTGGTGCAACCGCCCCAGGGCGCACCGATGAATGCCGACGCCGCGCGCCAGGCCATGCAGATCCTGTTCCTGCACTGGGGCCTGCATGGCTGGGGCGTGTTCGCCTTTGTCGGCATGGCCCTGGCGTACTTCGCCTACCGGCATAACCTGCCGCTGGCGCTGCGTTCGGCGCTGTACCCGCTGATCGGCAAGCGCATCAACGGCCCCATCGGCTATGCGGTGGATGGCTTCGGCATTATCGCCACGGTGTTCGGCCTGGGGGCCGACATGGGTTTTGGTGTGCTGCACCTCAACTCTGGCCTCGACTACCTGTTTGGCATTGCCCATACCCAGTGGATCCAGGTCGGATTGATCACCTTGATGATGGGCGCGGCGATTCTTGTCGCGGTGGCCGGCGTCGACAAGGGCGTGCGAGTGATGTCCGACATCAACATGCTGCTGGCCTGTGCGCTGCTGCTGTTCGTGTTGTTCGCAGGGCCCACCCAGCACCTGCTCAACACGCTGATCCAGAACATCGGCGACTACCTTGGCGCGTTGCCGACCAAGAGTTTTGACGTGTACGCCTACGACAAGCCGAGCGACTGGCTCGGCGGCTGGACAGTGTTCTACTGGGCCTGGTGGATCGCGTGGTCGCCGTTTGTGGGCCTGTTTATCGCGCGGATTTCCCGCGGCCGGACCATCCGTGAGTTCGTCTTCGGCGTGCTGCTGATCCCGTTGGGCTTCACCCTGGCATGGATGTCGATCTTCGGCAACAGCGCTATCGACCAGGTGCTCAATCACGGGCTGACGGCACTCGGTCAGTCGGCCATCGATGACCCGTCGATGAGCCTGTACCTGCTGTTGGAAACCTACCCGTGGAGCAAGACGGTCATCGCGGTCACCGTGTTTATCAGCTTCGTATTCTTCGTGACCTCGGCCGACTCCGGCACCGTGGTGCTCTCGACCCTGTCGTCCAAGGGCGGCAACGCCGATGAAGACGGGCCGAAATGGCTGCGGGTGTTCTGGGGCGCGATGACGGCGCTGGTCACCAGCGCGCTGCTGTTTGCCGGCAGCATCGACTCGTTGAAATCAGCCGTGGTGCTGACCTCGCTGCCGTTCTCGATGATCTTGCTGCTGATGATGTGGGGGCTGCACAAGGCCTTCTACCTCGAGTCGCAAAAGCAGATCGCGCAGTTGCATTCGTTGGCGCCGATCTCGGCCTCCCGCAAGGGCCGAGGCGGCTGGCGCCAGCGCTTGAGCCAGGCCGTGCATTTCCCGTCACGCGATGAGGTGTACCGCTTCCTCGAATCGACGGTGCGCCCGGCGATCGAAGAAGTGACGGCGGTGTTCGTCGAGAAGGGCCTGAGCGTGGTCACTCAGCCGGACCCGGCCAACGACAGCGTCAGCCTTGAAATCGGGCATGGCGAGGAGCATCCATTCATCTACCAGGTGCAGATGCGCGGCTACTTCACGCCGTCGTTCGCCCGGGGTGGCATGGGTTCCAAAGAGATCAACAACCGTCGCTATTACCGCGCGGAAGTGCACCTGAGTGAGGGCAGCCAGGACTACGATCTGGTGGGCTACACCAAGGAGCAGATCATCAACGACATCCTCGACCAGTACGAGCGCCACCTGCAGTTCCTGCACCTGGTGCGCTGACCTGTAACTCCCCGCAAAGCCCCGTTCTACGGGGCTTTCTTAAATTTAATTTCATTCGTCAAACCCTCGGTTTGACGCGCAACTGTCATCTGGCCACTGCGTAATTGTGTGAAGCGTTTGACGCTTTCATTTCAAAACAGTGACGGAGACCGGTAACAATGAAGACGTTATTAAGCCCTATGGTGGGTGCCGCCATGGCGAGCTTTATGCTGTCCGCCCATGCCGATTTTATCGATGACAGCCACGCCGACGTGACCCTGCTCAATCGCTATCTCAACCAGCAGGGGCGTGATGTGGTCAACAGCAACGCCAAGGCCCACAGCATTCGCGATTGGGGCCAGGGTTTCGAGTTCAACTTCAAGTCGGGATATACCGAGGGGCCGGTGGGTTTCGGCTTGGATCTGCAGGCGTTCTACGGGCTGAAACTGGATTCCGGTGGCGACCTCAACGACAAGGATCACCAGGGCCGCTACCCCGGCAGCATGTTCCCGCTGGACAACGGCAAGTCCGCCGACCAGTTCGGCGTGCTCAGCCCGACGTTCAAGATGCGCTTTGCCCAGGACGAGCTACGCGTCGGTACGCTGTACGGCAACAACCCGGTCCTGGCCAACACCGACGGGCGCCTGTACCAGCAGACCAATACCGGCGTGCAACTGGTGTCCAAGGACCTTACCGACTTCACCTTCACCGGCGGCGATATCCTCAAGACCAAGATCCGTAACGAGACCGGCGACCAAGGCATGATCACCGCCGGCGGCACCAAGGAAAGCGATCGCTTCCTCTTCGGCGGTGCGGACTACACCGGCATCCAGAACACCACCGTCAGCCTCTGGTACTCCAACCTTGAGGACTACTACCAGCAGTTCTTCCTCGGTGCCAAGCGCCATGACGCTTTGTCGGTCGGCGCGATCGACACCGATGTGCGGGTGTTCCGCAGCCTGGGCGTGGGCGGCAACGCCGACGGTGACAAGGACTTCGCGGCGGCGGGGCTCTACGGTGACGGCGTGAACAAGGGGCGCATCAACCAGACCACCGCCAGCTTGCTTGAGAGCTACAGCCTGGACGGCCATACCGTCGGCCTGGGTATCCAGAAAAACAGCGGCGACAGCGACTTTCCCTACCTGGATTCCGGCTTGAACAGCGGCGACAACCGCCAGGGCCCAGGTTCAGGTGCCGACACTCCGGCCCTGACCAACATGCAGTTGAACAAATTCCAGCATGCCGGCGAGCGCACCTGGCTGGCGCAGTACAAATATGACTTCGGCAAACTCGGCCTCACCGGCCTGACGTTCTCCGCGGCGTATGCCCACGGCGATGACATCCGCACCGCACAAGGCACCACCAGCGAATGGGAACGTAACGTTGCCGTGGCGTATCAAGTCCCCACCGGCACCCTCAAAGGGCTCGGTGTGACCTGGAAAAATGCCCACGCCAGCCCGGACATCAGCGGTGCCACCGTGCAAGATGAAAACCGCTTTTATGTCAGCTATGTCGTTCCACTCTGGTAGGCAATTGCTGTAAAACGGAAAGGCAGACTTAAGCGATTCAGCTGGTTAAAAGGCCTGGGAATAACCTTATTCCCAGGCCTTATTTGCCTACGTCCAAGAGAGGATTCGATGACTTACATTGCTGCCGAAAACCGCTATGAATCTATTCCGTATCGCCGCGTAGGCCGCAGTGGACTGGTGCTGCCGGCACTGTCCCTGGGGCTGTGGCACAACTTTGGCGACAGCACCCCGATCGACACCCAGCGCGCCCTGTTGCGCACCGCGTTCGACCTGGGGATCAACCACTTCGACCTAGCCAACAACTACGGCCCGCCGTACGGCAGCGCCGAGATCAACTTCGGCCGTTTGCTGCGCGAAGACTTCAAGCACTACCGCGACGAATTGATCATCTCCAGCAAGGCCGGCTGGGACATGTGGCCCGGCCCCTACGGCCAGGGCGGCGGTTCGCGCAAATACGTGCTGGCCAGCCTCGACCAGAGCCTGCAACGCCTGGGCGTCGACTACGTGGATATTTTCTACTCGCACCGGTTTGATGCCGACACCCCCCTGGAAGAAACCGCCAGCGCCCTCGCCACCGCCGTGCAGCAAGGCAAGGCGTTGTACATCGGCATCTCTTCCTACTCCGGGGTAAAAACCCGCGAAATCGCCGCGCTGCTCAAAGAGTGGAAAGTGCCACTGTTGATCCACCAACCGGCCTACAACCTGCTCAACCGTTGGGTGGAAAAAGACCTGCTGGACACCACCGAAGAACTCGGTGCCGGGGTGATTGCATTCACACCGCTGGCTCAAGGGCTGCTGACCGACAAGTACCTCAACGGCGTGCCGGCCGACGCACGAGTGAATCGTCCGGGTGGCGGTTCGTTGCAGGCCAAGCACCTGTCTGAAGCCAACATCGCCCATGTGCGCGCGCTGAATGAAATTGCCCAGCGCCGTGGCCAGAGTCTGGCGCAACTGGCCCTGGCCTGGACCTTGCGCGACCCACGGGTGACCAGTGCGCTGATCGGTGCGAGCCGGCCGGAGCAGATCATTGAAAACGTCGGGGCTTTGAAGAACCTGAGCTTCAGTGCCGAAGAACTGGCGGAGATCGATCGGTTCGCGCAGGAAGGCGGGATCAACTTGTGGGAGAAGCCGTCTACTGCTGAGTAATCTGCAGTAGTCGGTCACTGTGGGAGCCGGGCTTGCCCGCGATGGCGGTGGGTCAGTTGATGATGGTGTTGGCTGGGCTACCGCTTTCGCAGGCAAGCCAGCTCCCACAGTTGATCTTCAGTGGGGCGAATTTCCTTGGCCCGACTCGGTCACTGTGGGAGCCGGGCTTGCCTGTGAGGGTGGTGTGTCAGTCGATGAAGGTGTTGGCTGATCCACCGCTTTCGCAGGCAAGCCAGCTCCCACAGTTGATCTTCAGTGGGGCGATTTTTTTCGGCACGATCCAAATCACTGTGGGAGCCGGGCTTGCCCGCGATGGCGGTGGGTCAGTCGATGAAGGTGTTGGCTGGGCTACCGCTGTCGCAGGCAAGCCAGCCCCCTCCCTCGATCATCTGTGTGATCTAGAACGGCACATCCCCCAAGATCGTCGCCCGGTGCATCACTCGCCGTTGCGGCCGGTAGTCATCTACCGCGTAATGCTGAGTCACGCGGTTGTCCCAGAACGCCACGTCATTTTCCTGCCAACGCCAGCGAATGGTGAACTCCGGGCGGGTCGCGTGAGCAAACAGCAGCTTCAGGATCGCTTCGCTTTCGGCAGGTTCGAGCTCATTGATCCTGGTGGTAAATCCATCGCTCACAAACAACGATTTACGCCCACTCACCGGATGCGTGCGCACCACCGGATGCGACAGCGGCGGGTTTTTCTTGCGGGTTTCTTCCCAGCGCGCCAGGTCTTCGGCGGTGTTGCCGAAGCGTTCCAGCGGGAAGGATTTGGTGAAGTCGTGGGTGGCGGTAAGCCCGTCGAGCAAGCGCTTCAACGGCTCGGACAGCGCCTCATACGCCGCGATGCCACTGGCCCACAACGTGTCGCCACCAAACGCCGGCAGCAGTTTGGCGCTGAGCACCGCGCCAAGCGCCGGGGTGGGCAGGAACGTCACATCGGTGTGCCACACGGCGTTGTCACGCACGTCGGTGACGGCGGTGTCGAGGATCAGCACTTCGGGCTGTTCCGGCACGTTGGGGTAAATCGGGTGGATATGCAGGTCGCCGAAATTCGCCGCGAACCGCGCCTGTTGCTGCGGGGTGATCGGCTGGCCTCGGAAGAACAGCACCGAGTGCGTGAGCAACGCCTGTTCGATGGCGTCGCGCTGTTCGACGTTCAGCGGCTGGGTGATATCGACGCCACTGATCTGGGCGCCCAGGGCGGTGCTTAATGGCGTAACGGTCAGGCTGCTCATGCGGTTCTCGTCAATAAGTGCTTAGTGTGCCTGGCCATGCCAAGGCACCAATTTGCGCTGCAGGGCGCGCAGGCCCATTTCCATGGCGAAGGCGATCAGTGCGATCACCAGGATCCCCAGTACCACCACATCGGTGACCAGGAACTGCGCCGCCGACTGCACCATGAACCCCAGGCCGCTGGTGGCCGCGATCAGCTCGGCAGCAACCAAGGTCGACCAGCCCACACCCAGGCCGATGCGTACGCCGGTGAGAATGTCGGGCAGGGCGCTCGGCAGGATCACATGGCGAATCAACTGGGCGCGGGTCGCACCCAGCGACTGTGCCGCGCGCAGTTTGGCCGGGTCGACGGTGCGCACACCGGTCGCGGTGGCGATGGCAATCGGGGCAAAGATCGCCAGGTAAATCAGCAGTACCTTGGACAGCTCGCCGATGCCGCACCAGATCACGATCAGCGGCAGATACGCCAACGGCGGAATCGGCCGGTAGAACTCGATCAGCGGGTCGAGAATGCCACGCGCAATACGGTTGGCGCCGATGGCAATACCCACCGGCACGGCGGTCAGCACTGCAAAGCCCAGGCCCAGGCCGATACGGCTGAGGCTCGCGCCCAAGTGCTGCCATAGGGTGGAATCCATGTAGCCCGTGGTCGCCAGCAGCCAGCCTTTTTGCAGCACGGCAGACGGCGGCGGCAGGAACAGTGGCTCGATCAGGCCGGTGGCGGTCACGGCCCACCAGATGGCCAGCAAGGCCACCAGGGTCAGCAGGCTGATCCAGCGCGTGCTCAGGCTGCGGCGCACGGGGATAACGGCGTGCGTCACCGGCTTGGTCGCGGTGGCGGGAAGTTCGTAGCTGCTCATGCGGACACCTGCCGTTGCGAGAACACTTTGCCCAGCACGTGTTCGCGGGTTTCGATAAAGCGCGGGTCGGATTTGATCGCCCGCGCCGACTCACCGGCGGCGTAGCGTTGGCCAAAGTCCAGGTGCAGGCGTTCGACGATCTGGCCGGGGTTGGGCGCCAGCAGGATCAAGTCAGTGGCGAGAAATACCGCCTCTTCGATGTCATGGGTGATCAGGAATACCGGCTTGGCCGTGCGCCGCCAGACTTGCAGCAACAGCTCCTGCATCTGCTCGCGGGTAAAGGCATCGAGGGCGCCGAAGGGTTCGTCCATCAGCAGCACGCGCGGGTCTGCTGCCAAGGCGCGGGCCAGGCCGACGCGCTGTTTCTGGCCGCCGGAGAGCTGCCAGATGCGGCGGCTGTCGAAACCGGCGAGGTCCACCAGTGCGAGCATTTCCCGGGCGCGCACTTCGCGTTGAGCCTTGGCCACTCCGGCCAGTTCGAGGCCGAAGCCGACGTTGGCAAGCACGTCCTGCCAGGGCAGCAGGGCGTCGTCCTGGAACACCACGCCACGTTCGGCGCTCGGGCCTTTGACCGGCACGCCATCAAGGGTGATGCGCCCGGCGGATGGTTCGACAAAGCCGGCAATCAGATTCAACAGCGAAGTCTTGCCACTGCCGGACGGGCCGAGGGCCACCAGCAATTGCTGGGGCCCAAGCTCCAATGAAATATCAGACAGTACCGGTTCTGTGGCGCCTGGGTACTGTGCGCTGATGCGCTCCAGTTGTAGCAAGGCCATCGCGATGAACTCCTGAATCAGTTAGTGATGAACTTGGCGCTGACGTAAGGGGCGTAGTCCGGCAGCACGGCGTCGACCTTGCCTTGCTCCTTCAAGAACGCTGCAGTGTCGGTCACCGCCTTGGTGGTCGGGGCGCCCAGCAGGGTCACCTGGTCAGCCGCCAATGGATAGACGTTGCCTTGCAGCAGCAGCGGGATATCACTGGCCTTGGCGCCGGAGAGCTTCACCAGTTTGTCGACGTTGCCTTTGTCAGCGATCCAGGCTTGTGGGTCTTTGCGGTACGCGGCGTAGGCGTCCAGGGTGACCTTGGCGAAGGCCGTGACGATTTCCGGGTGCTTCTCGGCAAAATCCTTACGCACGATCCACGCATCGAAGGTCGGCGCGCCGAACTTGGCCAGTTCGCCGGAGGTGATCAGCACCTTGCCGTTTTCCTTGGCCACGCCCAGGGCGGGGTCCCATACGTAAGTGGCATCGATGTCAGCGCGCTTCCAGGCGGCGATGATTGCCGGCGGGGCGAGGTTGAGGATGGTCACTTTCGAAGGGTCGATGTTCCAGTGCTTCAGCGCAGCCAGCAGGCTGTAGTGACCGGTGGACACGAACGGTACCGCGACTTTCTTGCCGACCAGGTCCTGCGGGCTGTTGATCCCCGAGCCGTTGCGCGCTACCAGGGCTTCGGCACCGCCGATCTGGGTGGCAACGAGGAAGGTTTCCACCGGCACTTTGCGCGTGATCGCTGCGGTCAGCGGGCTGGAACCGAGGTAGCCGATCTGCACGTCGCCGGAGGCGATGGCGGCGATGATGTCGGCGCCGTTGTCGAATTTGCGCCAATCGATCTTGGCGTTGGTGGCTTTTTCATAAGCACCGTCGGCCTGGGCGACTTTCGCCGGGTCCACGGTGGTCTGGTAGGCGATGGTTACATCCGCCGCTTGGGCAAACAGACTGGCACCGGCCAAGGACAACGCCGCCAGGAGGCGCAGTGGGGTCAAAAGTTTCAAAGGGAAGCTCCTCAATCAGGCGGCCGAGGGTCGGCGTGTGAGGAGACTAAATGATCTAAGAATCCGAAAATAAATAACATTTTCGAATTAGCTTATGAGGAGAAGAATGAATGCTGGTGTTGAGGGCGCATTGGCCAAATGTGCGAGCTGGCTTGCCTGCGATGCTCATGACTCGGTAGTTCAGATCTACCGGGTTGATGCTATCGCAGGCAAGCCAGCTCCCGCGGGGACGGCGTGATGCCTTAGTTACTGATCGCCAGGATACTGGCCTGGTACGACCCGACAAACACGTCAAAATCGCCCACTTCGTTCTGTTCCAGCTCCGCCTGTTGTGCCAGCGACGTGCGCGCCAGCTCTTCAAAGCGCGCCTGCTCTTCGGCTGGCAATGGCTCGCGGCGAAAATGCTCAGCGTGGACCTCGCTCTGATGCAGGGAGAACTGCGCAAAACTCTCTTTGCGCTCGGCCATCGCCGCCAGCACTTGGGCCGATGGCGTCAGGGACGGGTCCTTGACCTTGGCCAGTTGGGCGTCCAGCGCCTCGCTGTGTTCGCTGATGCCGTGGCTCGCATCCAGCAGGGCCGCCAGCGGTGCAATCTGCTCGAGCAATTCGGTGGCCCATTCCTTCATGTCCACTGCCTGGCCCTGGCGTTGCAATTGCAGGCCCGGACGCCGGCCTTCCTTGACCACGCTGAGGAAGTTGGACGTGGCGTTGCCGCATTCGTTATTGGCGAACAACGGGCTGTCGTTCAGCGCGCAGTACAGCAGGAACGCGTCGAGGAAGCGCGACTCCGGCAGGTCGATACCCATCGGCAGGAACGGGTTGATGTCCAGGCAGCGTACTTCGATGTACTGGATGCCACGCGCCATCAGCGCCTGGATCGGCCGTTCGCCGGTGTAGGTCACGCGCTTGGGGCGGATGTTGGAGTAGTACTCGTTTTCGATCTGCAGGATGTTGGTGTTGAGTTGTACCCATTCACCGTCCTTGTGCGTGCCGACTTCGACGTAGGGCGCGTAGGGCGTTGCCACCGCTTCGCGCAGGCTGTCGGTGTAGCTGGCCAGATCGTTGTAGCACGGCGTCAGGCCGGCCTGGGCGTTGCTCTGGTAACCCAGGTCGCTCATGCGCAGGCTGGTGGCGTACGGCAGGTACAGGGTGTCGGCGTCGAGCACTTCCAATTGATGCGAGCGACCGCGCAGGAAGCCCGCGTCCAGTGCCGGCGAGGCCCCGAACAGGTACATCAACAGCCAGCTGTAGCGGCGGAAGTTGCGGATCAGCGCGATATAGGCAGTGGACTGGTAGTCGCGGTCGGTGCCGACAAAACCTTCCGTCTCCTTGAGCAGCGGCCACAACTGTTCCGGCAGCGAGAAGTTGTAGTGGATACCGGCGATGCACTGCATGGTCTTGCCGTAACGCAGGGCCAGGCCCTTGCGGTACACGTACTTGAGCTGTCCGATATTGGAGGTGCCGTAGTAGGCAATCGGAATGTCTTCCTCGGCCGGCAACGGGCACGGCATCGAAGGGCTCCACAGGTATTCGCTGCCGAGCTTGGTGTAGGCAAAGCGATGGATCTTGTCCAGGCTGCTCAGGGTATCGGCCGGGTTGGGCAGGGCTGGGGTGATGAACTCCAGCAGCGATTCCGAGTAGTCGGTGGTGATCTGTTCATGGGTCAACGCGGCGCCCAGGGCTTCGGGGTGCGGCGTTTGCGCCAGGCGACCCTCGCCGGTGACACGTAGGCATTCACGCTCGATGCCGTGCAAGCATTGCTCTAGCAGGGAGAGGTGTTCGCGCTTGCCGAGCAGGGCCAGGCGGCGGTTGAGAAGTTCGCTCAAGTTAGATTCCTTCACGCGTCAGTCGCCCCAATATGGGGGTGGGCAAGACGGTCTACAAGGGTGAAGTTAAAACTGGCGTTATCGCCTGGTTTTGAGTCGATTTGACTCGCTTTGGAAAAGCCTACTTCACTCCTTGAATTGGGCTATAGCGCAGCAAGAAAATTCCGACGCTGTTGTCGCAGCGCCGAAATTAACTCAAATCGAGGGCGGGGAGCTATAGGACAGCGAAGGTGCCTTGTGCTTTTGCGACCAGTTTTTCGTCCTGGTACACGTCGGCCTCGACCACCAGGGTGCGTCGACCGGCGTGAATCACGCGGCTGGTGCATAACACGTCACCGTCGGAGACCGCGCGAATGTAATTGATCTTGCATTCGATGGTCGCGCTTTGCTGGTCGAACCCATGGGAACTGGAACAGGCCAGCCCCATGGTGATGTCCACGAGGCTGAAAATCGCCCCGCCATGGAGCTTGCCTGCGCGGTTGCGCAGTTGCGGCTCCAGGGTCAGGGCCACCTCGGCAACGCCTTCGTCCAGGCGTTGCAGGCGGCAGCCGATCAGTTCGCTGAAGGCGCTCTGGGTCAAGCCGGCTGGGATTTCCATCAGCGTTTCTTCAACTGTTTGGCGTTGGCGAACAGCGAGGCCATGGCGTTGTTGGACGGCGCGGCGGTCGCGGTTTCCTTGCGCGGCGCGTTGTTCTGCGACTGGCGCGGCGCCGAGCCTGGGCGGGCACCGCGAGCCCCGTCGATTTTCTCGCCGGGGGTGTCGCTCATGCGCATCGACAGGCCGACGCGCTTGCGCGGGATGTCGACTTCCATGACCTTGACCTTGACCACGTCACCGGCTTTCACCGCTTCACGCGGGTCCTTGATGAATTTCTCCGAAAGCGCAGAGATGTGCACCAAACCGTCCTGATGCACGCCGATGTCCACAAAGGCACCGAAGTTGGTCACGTTGGTCACCACACCTTCGAGGATCATGCCCAGTTGCAGGTCCTTGAGGTCTTCGACGCCGTCCTGGAACTCGGCGGTCTTGAACTCGGGACGCGGGTCACGGCCGGGTTTTTCCAGCTCTTGCAGGATGTCGGTGATGGTCGGCACACCGAAGGTTTCATCGGTGTACTTTTTCGGATCCAGGCGCTTGAGGAACGCGGCGTCGCCGATCAGCGAGCGGATGTCGCGGTCGGTCTCGGCCGCAATGCGCTGCACCAGCGGGTAGGCTTCCGGGTGAACCGCCGAGGCGTCCAGCGGGTTGTCGCCATTCATCACGCGCAGGAAGCCGGCGGCCTGTTCGAAGGTTTTTTCACCCAGGCGTGCGACTTTTTTCAGCGCGGCGCGGGTTTTGAACGCGCCGTTCTCGTCACGGTGGGTGACGATGTTCTGCGCCAGGGTCGAATTGAGGCCGGAGATCCGCGCCAGCAGCGCCACGGAGGCGGTGTTCACGTCCACGCCCACGGCGTTTACGCAGTCTTCCACGACCGCGTCCAGGCCGCGCGCCAGTTTCAGCTGCGACACGTCGTGCTGGTACTGGCCGACACCGATGGATTTAGGGTCGATTTTCACCAGTTCGGCCAGCGGATCCTGCAGGCGACGGGCGATGGACACCGCACCACGGATCGACACGTCGAGGTCCGGGAATTCCTTGGACGCCAGCTCCGACGCCGAATACACCGAAGCACCGGCCTCGGAGACCATGACCTTGGTCATCTTCATGGCTGGGTATTTTTTGATCAGTTCGGCGGCCAGCTTGTCGGTCTCACGGCTGGCGGTGCCATTGCCGATGGCGATCAGGTCCACGGCGTGCTTGGCGCACAGGGCCGCCAGGATCGCCAGGGTCTGGTCCCACTTGTTGTGTGGCACGTGCGGGTACACGGTCGCGTGGTCCAGCAGCTTGCCGGTGGCATCGACCACGGCGACCTTGCAGCCGGTACGCAGGCCCGGGTCGAGGCCCAGGGTCGCACGCGGGCCGGCCGGGGCGGCCAACAGCAGGTCGTGCAGGTTGTGGGCGAAGACGTTGATCGCTTCGGTTTCGGCGCCGTCGCGCAACTCGCCCAGCAGGTCGGTTTCCAGGTGGGTGTAGAGCTTGACCTTCCAGGTCCAACGCACCACTTCGCCCAGCCACTTATCTGCAGGACGGTTCTGATTTTGAATGCCGAATTGTTGACCGATCATGCCTTCGCACGGGTGCATGGTGCCCGGCAGCTCGTCGCCGACTTTCAGCGCGGAACTGAGAATGCCTTCGTTGCGGCCTCGGAAAATCGCGAGCGCGCGGTGGGACGGCATGCTTTTCAGCGGTTCGTCGTGTTCGAAATAATCGCGGAACTTGGCGCCTTCTTCCTCTTTGCCGGCGATGACGCGGGCGCTGAGGGTGGCTTCCTGCTTGAGGTAGGTGCGCAGTTTTTCCAGCAGGCTGGCGTTTTCGGCAAAACGCTCCATGAGGATGTACTTGGCGCCTTCGAGGGCGGCCTTGACGTCGGCGACACCTTTTTCGGCGTCGATAAAGCGCGCGGCTTCGGTTTCCGGGGTCAGCGACGGGTCGTTGAACAGGCCGTCAGCCAACTCGCCGAGGCCGGCTTCCAGGGCAATCTGGCCCTTGGTGCGGCGCTTCTGTTTGTACGGCAGGTACAGGTCTTCGAGACGGGTCTTGGTGTCGGCGAGCTTGATGTCGCGTTCCAGTTGCGGGGTCAGCTTGCCCTGTTCCTCGATGCTGGCGAGGATGCTGATACGCCGTTCGTCGAGTTCTCGCAGGTAGCGCAGGCGCTCTTCCAGGTGTCGCAGTTGGGTGTCGTCGAGGCTGCCGGTCACTTCTTTACGGTAACGGGCGATGAAGGGCACCGTGGAGCCTTCATCCAGTAGAGCGACGGCCGCTTCGACCTGTTGTGGGCGTACACCGAGTTCCTCGGCGATGCGGCTGTTGATGCTGTCCATAAAACCACCTGAAATTCTTAGAAGCAGCCCGCAGGCCCGGAAAACAAGGCCTTGCGCGGCTGGTTGAGCGGCCCGACTGGCGCCGCTGCCTGGGTCAAGAGGCTGCCTATTGACCCTCGAAATCGAAAAAATCACGACAAGCGGGTGAAAAAAGCCCGGCAGTAAACGGTAACGATCTGACGTTGCCCTGCACGACGGCGCCGCATTATAACCAGCGTTCTGTCCTTGGGGGGTACTGCGCCCGTGGTTGTGGGACGCGGGTTCGCTGGCAGTAGAGGAAAAATCTGCTAACAATGCACACGGTGCGTATAACGGCAGCTACGCCATAATGCGCGCCGAGATAAGAGGAGCATCCAATGAGCAGCACTGCACAAACTGCTGAAGGCGAAAAAATTCTCATCGTTGATGACGATCCGGGGCTGAGCAGCCTGCTGGAGCGTTTCTTCAACTCCAAGGGCTATCGTGCCCGCGCGGTGCCGAACACCGAGCAAATGGACCGCCTGTTGGGGCGTGAAGTGTTCAACCTGGTCGTGCTCGACCTGATGTTGCCCGGCGAAGACGGCCTCACCGCCTGCAAGCGCCTGCGCAGCGCGAACAACCAGATTCCGATCATCATGCTCACCGCCAAGGGTGATGAGTTGAGCCGCATCAAGGGCCTCGAACTGGGCGCTGATGACTACCTGGCCAAGCCGTTCAACCCTGACGAGCTGATGGCCAGGGTCAAGGCCGTGCTGCGTCGCCAGGCCGCTCCGGTACCCGGTGCCCCAGGCAGCGAAGACGAGAGCGTCACATTTGGCGACTACGAACTGTCGCTGGCCACTCGTGAGCTCAAGCGCGGCGATGAAGTGCACATGCTCACCACCGGCGAATTCGCCGTGCTCAAGGCGCTGGTGATGAACGCGCGCCAGCCGCTGACCCGCGACAAGCTGATGAACCTGGCCCGTGGCCGGGAGTGGGACGCCCTGGAGCGCTCCATCGACGTGCAGATCTCCCGTCTGCGTCGGATGATCGAGCCGGATCCGTCCAAACCACGGTACATCCAGACGGTATGGGGCGTGGGCTATGTGTTTGTGCCGGATGGCACCGCAACAAAGTGACCAATGATTTGCAGGGCGGGCATTCCAACGTTTGACTCCATGAGGGTCGACGGGATGCCCGGCGTCTGCAATTCTGCGAGCGCCGCTCGTTCCTGCCAGGTGTCCAGCTGTCTTCTATGAAAACCCCTCTTTGGTTCCCGCAAAGTTTTTTCTCCCGCACCCTTTGGCTGGTGCTGATCGTCGTTCTGTTTTCCAAGGCGCTCACGCTGGTTTATCTGTTGATGAACGAAGACGTGCTGGTGGATCGGCAGTACAGCCACGGTGTCGCCCTGACATTACGTGGCTATTGGGCAGCCGATCCCGAGAGTCGTGAAAAAATCGCCAAGGCGTCGACATTGATTCGGGTTGACGGGGCCGGCGTGCCGGAAGGCGAGCAACATTGGCCTTACAGCGAGATCTACCAGCGCCAGATGCAGGCCGAGCTGGGCGAGGACACCGAAGTTCGGTTGCGCATGCATGTATCACCCGCATTGTGGGTGAGGGCGCCGAGCCTGGGGGATGCCTGGATCAAGGTGCCGCTGTACCCGCACCCGCTGCGGGGGCAGAAGATCTGGAACGTGCTGGGCTGGTTCCTGGCGATCGGGCTGCTCTCAACCGCCTCGGCGTGGATTTTCGTGCGCCAGCTCAACCAGCCACTCAAGCGCCTGGTCTTTGCTGCGCGCCAGCTGGGGCAGGGTCGCAGCGTGCGCTTGCCGGTCAGCGATACGCCCAGTGAGATGACCGAGGTGTATGGCGCGTTCAACCAGATGGCAGAGGACGTTGAACAGGCCGGGCGCGAACGCGAGCTGATGCTGGCGGGCGTGTCCCATGACCTGCGCACACCGTTGACGCGCTTGCGGCTTTCTCTGGAACTGATGGGCAATCATTCCGACCTGACCGATGACATGGTTCGCGATATCGAGGACATGGACGCGATTCTCGACCAGTTCCTGGCGTTTATCCGCGATGGTCGTGACGAGGTGGTGGAGGAGGTCGACCTGACGGACCTGGTGCGTGAGGTGGTAGCGCCTTACAACCAGAACGGCGAACAGGTACGCATGCGCCTGGAACCGATCCAGCCGTTTGCGCTGCGCCGGGTGTCCATGAAGCGTTTGTTGAACAACCTCATCGGCAACGCCTTGCACCATGCCGGCTCGGATGTGGAAGTGGCGGCGTATGTGTCCGGCGACAGCGCGGCACCTTATGTGGTGCTGAGTGTGATGGACCGTGGCACCGGCATTGACCCGGCCGAGCTGGAAGGCATCTTCAACCCGTTCACCCGTGGCGATCGTGCGCGGGGTGGCAAGGGCACTGGTCTGGGGTTGGCAATCGTCCGCCGGATCGCCTCGATGCACGGCGGCAATGTCGAGCTGCGCAACCGCGAAGGGGGCGGCCTGGAAGCGCGCGTACGGCTGCCGCTTGGCCTGATGTTGCCCCGCGACGCGGTGTAGCGGCAGGTCCAGCTTCAAGCTTCAAGCTATAAGCTGCAAGAGCAAGGCAAGCCGATTTGCTCTTTCTTGCAGCTTGAGGCTTGCAGCTTACAGCTTGAGACTAGCCTTTGCCCTTGGTCCTGGTCATGTTCGGCCCGCCATTTTTCTCCAGGTGCTGGATGATGATCCCCGCCACGTCCTTGCCGGTGGTGGTCTCGATGCCTTCCAGGCCCGGTGATGAGTTCACTTCCATCACCAGCGGGCCATGGTTGGATCGCAGGATATCCACACCCGCCACGCTCAACCCCATTACCTTGGCTGCACGCAGCGCGGTCATGCGTTCTTCAGGGGTGATCTTGATCAGGCTGGCGCTGCCGCCACGGTGCAGGTTGGAGCGGAACTCACCGGGCTTGGCCTGGCGCTTCATGGCGGCAATCACCTTGTCGCCCACCACGAAGCAACGGATATCCGCGCCACCGGCTTCCTTGATGTATTCCTGCACCATGATGTTCTGCTTGAGCCCCATGAACGCCTCGATCACCGACTCGGCGGCGGTCGCGGTTTCACACAGCACCACACCGATGCCCTGGGTGCCTTCCAGTACTTTGATCACCAACGGCGCGCCGTTGACCATCTCGATCAGGTCAGGGATGTCATCGGGCGAGTGGGCAAAGCCGGTTACCGGCAGGCCAATGCCGCGACGCGAGAGCAATTGCAGCGAGCGCAGCTTGTCCCGTGAGCGGGCGATGGCCACCGATTCATTGAGGGGGAACACGCCCATCATTTCAAACTGGCGCAACACTGCGCAGCCATAGAACGTCACCGAGGCGCCGATCCGCGGGATCACCGCATCAAACCCTTCCAGCGGCTTGCCCCGGTAGTGGATCTGCGGCTTGTGGCTGGCAATGTTCATGTAGGCACGCAACGTGTCGATCACCACCATTTCGTGGCCACGTTCGGTGCCGGCCTCGACCAGGCGGCGGGTGGAATACAGACGCGGGTTTCGCGACAGCACAGCAATCTTCATGCAGCACCTGGGGCAGAAATAGTAGAGACCGGGAACACCGGCTTGTCTTGAACGTACTTGACGCCGGGATTGACCACCAGATGGCCGTCAATCAGCGCCTTGGAACCCAGCAACAGGCGGTAACGCATGGCCTTGCGGCAGGCCAGGGTGAACTCCACCCGCCATACCCGATCCCCCATCGCCAAGGTGGTGCTGATCACATAGCGAACCTGCGCATGGCCGTTGGAGCTCTTGATGGTTTTCATCGTCACCAGGGGCGCTTCGCAGCGGCGGTGACGCAGTTGCACCACGCTGCCCAGGTGGGCGGTGAAGCGCACCCACTTCTCACCGTCGCGCTCAAACGGCTCGATATCGGTGGCGTGCAGGCTGGAGGTGCTGGCACCGGTGTCGATCTTCGCGCGCAGGCCTGCCACTCCCAGATCGGGAAGTGCCACCCACTCACGCAGACCCACAACGGTCAAATGGTCAAATGTCTTCAATATGGGTAACCGGTCAATTCGCCCAGGCGCGCGGGGAAACCTCGGCCAGGGCTTTGAATGCGGGCTTGGCGAACCAATAACCCTGCATCAGAAATATTCCGCAGTCGGACAGGAAATCGCGTTCGCCGGCACTTTCGATGCCTTCGGCGATGACAGTAACCCCCAACTGCTCACAGATTGTGACAATCCCCTGGACGATCACCTGACGGACACGGTCCTGATCGACATCGCGGATCAGCGCCATGTCGAGTTTGATCAAGTCAGGTTGGAAATCGGCCAGCAGATTCAGCCCCGAATAGCCCGCGCCGAAATCGTCGATGGCGGTCTTGAAGCCGAATTCACGATATTCACGCAGAATATTGGTCAAATGGCGATAGTTATCTACGTGCTCGCTTTCCAGTGTCTCGAAAATCAGTTGGTCCAGCGGAAAATTGTGCGCGCGAGCCGCCTCCAGGGTGCTGCGGATGCACAACTCCGGACGGTATACGGCGTTGGGCATGAAGTTGATGGAAAGGTGGGTTTGCATGCCCAGTGCGCTGGCCTGGGCAATTGCCTGGGTCCGGCAGCGCTGGTCGAAACGGTAGCGGTTGCTGTCGTTGACCTGCTCTAGTACCGACATCGCGCCTTCGCCATTGATACCGCGCACCAAGGCTTCGTTGGCAAAAATCGTATGGTCTCGCAGGTCTACGATAGGTTGGTAGGCAAAGGCAAAGTCGAAACCCAAGGGCTCGCTTTGCTGGCACCCCACGCACCGTTGGTTAGGCGAGGTGAGTGAAATAGGAAAGTCGGTCACGGTGAATCCTCGCGAAATCAGGGTGCTACCTGGCGTATCTTAGGTGAGCCTTGGGGTTTATGCGTCGAAGGGTTTCAACGGTAAAGTTGCGACATTTTTCAGAGCGGGGAATTCAAGTGGCTCAAAAGCAGGAAGAGGAAGAAAAGGTCCGTCTGGACAAGTGGTTGTGGGCCGCGCGGTTCTACAAAACACGTGCCCTGGCCAAGGCTGCCATCGAGAGCGGCAAGGTGCATCATCGCGGCGAGCGCTGCAAGCCGGGCAAAGAGCCACGTGTCGGTGATGAGTTGCAGATTCGTACAGGCTTTGACGAGAAGACCGTAGTGGTCCAGGCGCTTTCGATTGTGCGCCGTGGTGCGCCCGAAGCGCAGGCGTTGTACACCGAGACCGAAGCGAGTATCGCCAAGCGCGAAAACGCGGCGGCCATGCGCAAGGCGGGCGCCACCGGCATGACCACCGATGGCAAGCCGAGCAAGAAGCAACGCCGCGACCTGTTCAAGTTTCGCGGCAGTGGCAATGACGACTAGCTCCGCCGGCGACCCATATCTGTCCCAGTGCTGCAGCGGACTTGTTGTGGCGAGCGGGCTTGCCCCGCGTTGGGCTGCGCAGCAGCCCCATCAAGGCCCCTCCGCCTGTTTCCCTGCACAGTGAGGCGTCTGTTTTCAGGGCTGCTTCGCCGCCCAACGCGGGGCAAGCCCGCTCGCCACGGTCGGTTATTGCGGCGAGTTCATGATGCTCAGTCGGCCGATCAGCGGCACCCGCTGAAACAGTCCGAACACCGGCGCCGTCAGCCGCAGCAACCCATTCGACACCTTCGCCGCAAACGGCGTGTAATAGCCCCAGCCCAGTGCCAACAGCGCCAGCAGTACACCGCCGATGTAATCATCCTGCCCCCAATGCGCGCCTGCTACCAGTCGCGGCATCATGAACAACAGCGCCAGGCCCCAGATCACCAGGATCTGGCCGATGCGTTTGGCAAACACGGTCATGAACATCGCCCAGATCAACAACACCGAAGCATGATCCCCCGGGAAGCTCTGGCTTGAGCGGTCCTTCAATTCCCAAGTCTTCTCCAGCCCCGGAAAATAGTCACTCATATGAATCGCGCCGCTGATCACCATCGACGGGCTGCTGTGTTGCCAGCCCATTTGTGCCGCAAGTTTGGAAAACAGCATGCGGATAAACAGCAACAGCAGCAGAATGCCGACAAAACCTAACACTGCCTGGCGCACTTGCACGGCCTTGAATACCCACTCACCGCGAATCAGCAGCGTCAGCAGAATCACCCCGACTACCGCATCAAATGGCCGCAAACTGGCCACGGCCCACACATGCAGCCACGTTGAGTTGCTCGCCAGCGGATCATTGAGCAGATGAAACAGCCACTCGTCGAAAATCACACACAGCATCTGGCCCGTGGGCCACAGCCAAAAACACAGCAGCCCGATAGCGAGTAGATTGCAAAGAGCCCATCGCCGGAGGTTCCACTTGGCTTGGAACAAACCCGGATTGTTCATAAACTGTCCCTCTCGCTCAATTAAGCTCTCTGTTTCCAGGAGAAAGCCGCACCAAGATGGTGCTAAAGCGTTTAATTTTATAAACCTTGTAATCAATTTGTCATCAATTCAGATACCCAGACCTATGACTGATCTACCGGATACCGACTTCACCCAACGCTTTATCTTTGACGAGAACGACGCCCGCGGCGAACTGGTCTCGCTGGAGCGCAGCTATGCCGAAGTCCTTGCCAAGCACCCCTATCCGGAGCCGGTCGCGCAACTGCTCGGTGAGTTGATGGCGGCGGCTGCGCTGCTGGTCGGCACGATGAAATTCGATGGTTTGCTGATCCTGCAGGCCCGTTCCGAAGGCCCGGTCCCGATGCTGATGATCGAGTGCTCCAGCGAGCGCGAAATCCGTGGCCTGGCCCGTTACGACGCCGACTTGATTACTCCAAACGCCACGCTTTCCGACCTGATGGCCAACGGCGTACTGGCGATCACCGTCGATCCGACTGAAGGCCAGCGCTACCAGGGCATCGTCGACCTCGACGGCGAAACCCTGTCGGACTGCTTCACCAACTATTTCGTGATGTCCCAGCAAGTCGGCACCAAGTTCTGGCTCAACGCCGACGGCAAGCGCGCCCGTGGCCTGCTGCTGCAGCAATTGCCGGCTGACCGCATCAAGGACGACGACGAGCGTACCGATAGCTGGCGCAAACTCACCGCCCTGGCCGGCACCCTGACGGCTGAAGAGTTGCTCGCCCTGGACAACGAAACCATCCTGCATCGCCTGTACCACGAAGAGGCCGTGCGCCTGTTCGACGCACAGACCCTGCGCTTCCATTGCAGCTGCTCGCGCGAGCGTTCGGCCAATGCCTTGGTGAGCCTGGGCCTGGAAGATGCGCAGAATCTGGTGGTGGAGCACGGTGGCCATATCGAGATCGACTGCCAGTTCTGCAACCAGCGCTACCTGTTCGATGCCGCCGATGTTGCTCAGTTGTTCGCCGGTGCAGGTATCGACACCCCTTCCGACACCCGCCACTAAAACGTTTAAGCACAGGTAAATCACCTGACGAATGCCGGATTAGCGCTGTTCTGACGGGAGGGCCCTACTCTTTTTGGGCTTTTCTGGCATAATCCGGCCCACTTTTTTCGCGGTAGTAGTGCGCAACTTTCTACTACAAAACGTTTGGAGCACTCGGCCATAGGCCGACGGGGAACCTCATGACGCAAGCCAATAACGCCGTATACACCGATCTGAGTGTTGACGATCTGGTCAAAGAAGCCCTGCAGCGCGGTGAAGGCGTGCTTGCCGATACTGGCGCGCTGGTCGTAGAAACCGGTCACCGTACCGGTCGTTCGCCAGTCGATCGTTTCATCGTTGAAGAGCCTTCCACCCAGGATTCCATCGCCTGGGGCCCGATCAACCGCAAGTTCCCGGCCGACAAGTTCGATGCCCTGTGGGCTCGCGTCGAGGCATTCAACAACGCGCAAGAGCATTTCGTTTCCCACGTTCACGTAGGGGCTGCAGAAGACCACTACCTGGCCGTCAAAATGACCACCCAGACTGCCTGGCAGAACCTGTTCGGTCGTTGCCTGTTCATCAACCCGGCCCAGTACAACCCAGCCGGTCGTGAAGAGTGGCAAGTGCTCAACGTAGCCAACTTCGAGTGCGTGCCTGAGCGTGACGGCACCAACTCCGACGGTTGCGTGATCCTCAACTTCGCCCAGAAAAAAGTCCTGATCGCCGGCATGCGCTACGCCGGTGAAATGAAAAAAGCCATGTTCTCGGTGCAGAACTACCTGCTGCCAGCTTCCGACGTATTGCCGATGCACTGCGCCGCCAACATTGGCGAAGCAGGCGACGTGACCTTGTTCTTCGGCCTGTCCGGCACCGGCAAGACCACCCTGTCCGCAGACGAAAGCCGTTACCTGATCGGTGACGATGAACACGGCTGGGGCGAGGGCGTGGTGTTCAACATCGAAGGCGGTTGCTATGCCAAGTGCATCGACCTGTCCGAGAAGAACGAGCCGGTCATCTGGAAAGCCATCAAGCACGGCGCCGTGCTGGAAAACGTAGTGATCGACGATGCCAAGCACGCCGACTACGCCGATGTCAGCCTGACCCAGAACAGCCGCGCTGCCTACCCGCTGGAGCACGTTGCCAAGCGTTCCGAGCAGAACCTGGGCGGCGAGCCAAATGCTGTGATCTTCCTGACCTGCGACCTGACTGGCGTACTGCCTCCAGTGTCGATCCTCAGCGAAGAGCAAGCGGCCTACCACTTCCTGTCCGGCTACACCGCACTGGTGGGTTCAACCGAAATGGGCTCGGGCGCCGGCATCAAGTCGACCTTCTCCACCTGCTTCGGCGCGCCGTTCTTCCCACGTCCGGCCGGTGAATACGCTGAGCTGTTGATCAAGCGTATCCGTGGCTTCGGCTCCAAGGTCTACCTGGTCAACACCGGCTGGACTGGCGGCGGCTACGGCGTCGGCAAGCGCTTCAACATCCCGACTACTCGCGGCGTGATCGCAGCGATCCAGAGCGGCGCGTTGATTGGTGCGCAAACCGAACACCTCGACACCATCAACCTCGACGTGCCACTGGCCGTACCGGGCGTTGAAACCGGCCTGCTGAACCCACGTAACACCTGGGCTGACAAGGCTGCCTACGACGAAGCAGCGAAAGCGCTGGCTGGTCTGTTCATCGAGAACTTCAAGAAGTTTGAAGTGAGCGATGCGATCAAGGCTGCGGGTCCGAAGTTGTAAGATTCGGTCGCTGTAAAAACGCCGCCCCTCGTGGGCGGCTTTTTTGTGGGCGTTGGATCAGTGTGCGATATGCAAAACCACCGCGCCGGCCAGCACCAGCACAACCCCGAGCACCTGCACTGCTGACAGCCGCTCCTTGAAAAACACGAACCCCAGAATCGCCGCAATCCCACCTGACAATGTACTGATCACCGTCACTACAGACACCGACCCTGCCATCGCCCCCCACGAAAATGCCGAGAACCCGCCCAGGTTCATCAAGCTCGCGCCGGTCAATGTCGCGCAGTTTTTCAGCGGCGGAATCTTCAGGCCATCCTTGATCTTCAGCACCATCACCACCAGAACGCAGAGGCCGACCAGATAGCCCAGCCAGAGCATGGTGATCGGCCCCAGCGCACGCAGTGTGTAGCGGCCTTGCAGCCAGAAGCTGGTGCCGTACAGCGTTGCGGCGAGCATGGCGTAGGCGATGGAGTGGTTAGAGCTGTTGTGAGGAACGCCGTTGTCCTTGTGGATGCTGGAGAGGACTACGCCGATCACGCACAGGCCGATGCAACCGAGTTGGACCAGGCTGATGTGTTCACCGGTCGCCCAGGACAGCAGGGTGGTGACCACGCCGTAGGACGTCACCAGCGGCGCCACAATGGCGGCTTTGCCCAGCGCAAAGGCCTTGGACAAGGCAAGCGCGCCGGAGACCGTGAACAGCGCGGCAGCAATGCCCAGCAGCCAGACGCTCAATGAGGCATCCAGGGATTTGACCAGCAAGGCGGGGAAGATGACCAGCAGCAGGGTCATGATCAAAAAGCCCAGGGCCTGGCCGAAATACACTGCGCGTTTAACGCCCACGGCGCGGGCATTGAGGCCCACCAGAAAATCCGTACCGCCCCAGAGCAGGGCGGCCAGCAGGCCCATCATTACGTCCATGTAAGGTCCTTGGTATGTAGGCAGTTCACCAGGTTAGCGCATAACCAAATGTGGGAGTGAGCTTGCTCGCGAATGGGGTATATCAGTGAGAAATTACTCAACCTGACCCAGCGCATTCGCGAGCAAGCCCGCTCCCACATTTGATGTTCGGTGCTCTTGGGACTAGCTCAGGTTTTCCAGGGTCTGCGTGTCCCAGCTGTTGGTTTTGATGGCCAGGTAGAGCATGCCGATGGTCAGCGGCACCTTCTCACCACGGCCCTTGGCCCGACGCTTGAGAAACACATCAAACACCGGCGGGTTGAAGTAACGATAAGTGTCGTAGTCGCCCAGGTCGAGGGCAAATTCCTGCTCCAGTGCTTCCATGAGTTGCTTGGCCTCACTGCCGTCGCAGCCCAGGTCGAAGTTGAGTGAGGTCTGCAGGCGAAGGGTCTTGTGTTTCGGCAGTCCGATCTCCTCGTGCAGCAGTTGCAGGAGTTGCCGCATGACGGGATCTTCGGGGAAGTTGGGCGCGAGGTTCATGGTGGGAGCACGCAGGAATGGGTGAGGGGAATGGTTGCGTTGGGAGCGGTGTGTGTTTCGGGTGATAAAGAGTGCCAAGCCTATCAAGAATAGGAAGACAGGTATAAAAGGCATTCTGAGGATCACTTGCACATAGGGTAGAAGGAGTGTCAAAAGAAGGCCTGCTGTGAGGAATGTGAGCGCGAAGCGCTTTCTGAGGGTGCAGTCGTTAATTTGATAGTGAAGTACCAGGTAGAAACCGAGGAAGCACATTGCTTGCAGGTAGACATTCACGGTTTCTGATATCCCTTCGTTTCGAGTGCCTGGGTATCCCAGGACTTGGCTTTTACAGCGTGGTAGAGCATGCCAACGGTTAAAGGGCGCTTTCCCTCGCTGCCTTTTTCCACATATCGCAAATACGCGTCAAAGCCTCGACGCTTGAAGTAGCGTTTGTCGTTGTAGTCCCCTAGGCTCATGCCGAATTCAAGCTTCAGTAGTGCCATCAATTGCTTGGCTTCGGCACTGTTACACCCGAGGTCATGGTTGACTGATGTGTCGAGGGTGATGGTTTTGTGTTTGGGCAGGCCGATGCCCTCATGCAAAATTTGCAGGAGATGGAGCATGAGCGGGTCATCAGGGAAGTCCGGCGCAAGGTTCAAGGTTGGGGCGATGAATAAAGGGTGATGGGTTTTAGCCCTGCAATATATATTTTGGGTGCTCAATAACCCGATGCCTGTCACGAAGGCGATTATCGGCAGGCTTTCAAGCTGTGTCTCTCTGATCCAAGAGGTGGCATACAGCAGGAGCGCCGGGCCGGCTACCAGGAAGTAGAATCCAAGCCATATTCTGAGTAAGGGGCGCTTTATTGTTCTGTCGACAATTCCAGCCAGTACGAGAAGGAGAAGCAGGTTGATCCACTGAATGTATTCATTCATTGCATTAACCACCCTGGAATTGCCGGACCATGGCCGACAGTGATCGCTGAGGACCAATTCCGCCGCTTACTTGTGCGTCGAGGCCGATAGCCACATCACCAGCGTGATAGCTACGAATGATCCCTTTAATCGCCAGGCCTGCAGCGGCTCCAGCGGCGAGCCCCGCCGCAGGCGATGCCAGGCTCATTGGTGCGGACACGGCGCCGCTGATTAATCCTGCAACGGTCTCCCCACGAATGTTGAGTAATTCAGCCTGTTGTCGGGTCAGCGGTTTGGAGATGGCCACAGTCATCCTGCAAGGCAAATCGCGAGCGAGCATTTTTCTGTAGAGATCTACGAGTCTTCGGCGCACCTCGTTTGCAGAAATACCTGCTTCCAGCAAGCAGAGGTTTGCCAGTACAAGGTGATTGGAAGGCGGGACGATAAGACGCAGCACCGTGAAGGTGACGCCGTAGTGGCCATTGTATTGAGTCCTTTCGATATTCACGGATATATGCCGGGAGCTGTTGAAAGGGCGTTAGTTTCAGTCAGAGAAAGGTAAGTTTTATAGGGGGGCGGGCAGGAGTTTTAAGCAGTTTCGGAAGGGGATGGCGCGACATTTGGAGGTTTCTTACAGGGCTTTCCGAGATTTTTCGGGTGACCAAACCCAGTCGCTGATTTGGCGGCGACACCGCGAACCTTAGAACTGAGTTGGTTTTCGACAATAAACAGATAGTTTAAGTGCGCGGGGTTCGCTCAAGCACCGACAGGCCGATTGATACACCGCTCAAAAATCGCCTCCAGCCCCCGATAATCACACGCCACTGCGTCAATATTCGCCGGTATCCACGCCGCGTGTTTCACCAGCCACCAATTCACCGAAAATCCCGCATTCACGATGATCTGTTCAAACAGAATCCGCTGCGCCCGGCCGTTGCCCTCACGGAAGGGGTGGATAACGTTGAGGTCGCCATAGGCCTCGGCGATCTTGCTCACCAGCTCAGCCTGGCTCACGCCGACGAACCAGTTCGCGTCCTCCATAGGCCGGATGATTTTCGCGGCTTCCGGTGGAATGCGTTCCGGGGTGCAGAACAGGGTGTCGCCTTTCTGGAGATTGACGCTGCGCAGCTCGCCAGCCCACTCGTAGAGGTCACTGAACAGCGTGCGGTGGATGTGTTGCAAGCGTTCGAGGTCGTAGGGCGGGGGAAAGAGGGGGAGGTTGCCTACGGCGATTTCGGACAGTTCGCGCTCGGCCTGGTGCAGGTCAGCTTCGTCGAGCAAATCGAGGCGGTTGCGCAGGACACTGCTACCGGGATAGCAGTAAGGATCCTGGCCCACCCCGTATTTGTCGAGCATCAGCGCGAATTATTGCGGTACTTGGCGAGCACGGCCTCGCGGGTCGGCAGGGGCTTGTCGACGTCGGTCGGTTGGGTATCAAACCCTTCCAGACGCAGGCTGGCCAAGTAATTGGAACGGCGGATCTTGTGGTAATGATCCTGTTTTTGCTCAAACGTCAGTTCGCTCATCGCAGCGTACTCCTGGGTAGCAAGGTTTGATTGTAGCGCAATGCTTGCGTCGCCAGGCGGGATATAAACCACGTCACATTCTGTACAAAAAATCCTCCGGCGGGCGGAATTCAGCGTATGTTTCACCGCAAAATCTTGTAGGGCAATTTCGCCCGCTACTTAAAGGGAGTTAAGCATGGGTTTGCTTCGTGTCGCCTCGGCGATGTCTTTGTGTGCAGTGGCCTTTTCCATCCAGGCTGCGCAGTTGCCGATCGAGGTGCTCAGCGCGGTGGTCAAGGACCAGAAAATCGCCGATGCCGAAGTGCTGTTGCAGCGCAACGGCGCACAGAACGTCGTGGGCCGCACCAACGCCCAGGGCCAGGTGACGCTCACCAGCGAAGCCGCTGACGATGCCAGCAACCTGCTGATCATCAAGAAGCCCGGCTACTCGAACCTTGTGGTGAAGTGCCCGTGCGCAGGCATGACCTACGCCATTAGCCCCGTGATGGAAAACCTCGACGGCCTGCGCGTCGTACTGACCTGGGGCAAAAACCCGGAAGACCTCGACTCCCACATGATCTTCCCGGGCAACAATATTTACTTCGAAAACAAGACGGGCACCGACGCCGAGCTGGACGTGGATGACGTCGACAGTTATGGCCCGGAAACCATCACCCTGCAGAAAAAGCACTACGGCGAAAGTTACGTCTACGCTGTGCATGACTTCACCAACCGCGGCAATCCAGGTTCGCGCCAGTTGTCCAATAGCGAAGCCAAGGTGTTCGTGTACATGGGCCAATCGCTGGTGCGCACTTACTACGTGCCGCAAAACCGCAGTGGCAACCTGTGGACAGTCTTCCGCATGACCGGCAGCGGCGACTTCCAGGACATCAACACCTTCAGCGGTGTCACAGTGAATGCTGCGAACGTGCTCAATGAAGTCAAACCCCTGCTGGATGACAGCGTGGCGGTCACGGCGGTGGCTGTCAGCTCTTCCGCACAGACCGATGCGAAACGTCTGAACGTGCAAGGTGAAGCGGCCTACCAGGCTGGCAAGCTGGACCAGGCCATTGACCTGTTCCGCCAGGCTATCGAATTGGACAACGGCTTCGGCAAGGCCTACGGCAACCTGGGCCTGGCGTATCAGAAGGCTGGCAATACCGCCGAGTCGATCTGGGCCAACCGCAAGGCCATCGCCCTGGCGACCGGCGCGAATGCCGCCACCGTGCGTGCCGGTGCTTACTACAACATCGCGCGGATCTACGAAGCGGCGGGGCAGTTCCCGGATGCGTTGCGTCACTATCAGTTGGCCAAGGAGCAGAAGGCCAACCCGGTGTACGACGCGGCGATCGAGCGCGTGCAGAACCGCTGATTCAGGCGTAATACAGCGCTAAAAATGTGGGAGCGGGCTTGCTCGCGAAGGCGGTTTATCAGTCAGTGCTCTATCGACTGACACACCGTCCTCGCGGGCAAGCTAACTCCCACTTTTGGTTTGTGATGTTCTTACAAAACCCCGCGAAAAATCCCACTTCGGCCCTAGGCCATCCCTCAGTCTGTGTATCATCCTGTCTCTTTTTTCCATGCGACCTTTCTCGATTCGCTGAAGTTTTCGGGCTATGTTTTTGAGCCAACTCAGCGGTCAATGGAGTGACAGCGAATGCACGACACCCTCCAGCAGGTCTTTGGTTATCCACAGTTTCGTTTAGGCCAGGAACAAACGGTCAGCGCCGTACTGGCCGGCCGTTCGGCCGCAGCCATTTTCCCTACCGGGTCGGGCAAGTCCCTGTGTTACCAGCTGCCTGCGGTATTGCTGCCGCACCTGACGCTGGTAGTGTCGCCGTTGTTGGCGTTGATGCAGGACCAACTGGGTTTCCTGCAGCGCCACGGCATTTGCGCGGGCAGCATCGACTCGGCGCAAAGCCGCGATGACGCCAATGATGTGATGGCCCGCGCGCGTTCGGGCGAGTTGAAAATCCTGATGATTTCCGTGGAGCGCCTGAAGAACGAGCGTTTTCGCAACTTCCTGCAGAGCGTGCAGATCTCGCTGCTGGTGGTGGATGAAGCGCACTGTATTTCCGAGTGGGGCCATAACTTCCGTCCGGACTACCTCAAGCTGCCGGACTACCAGCGTCAGTTCAATATCCCACAGGCGCTGTTGCTGACTGCGACGGCCACGCCCAAGGTGATTGCCGACATGCAGGCCAAGTTTGCCATCGCGCCGCAGGATGTGGTCACCACGGGCTTCTACCGGCCCAACCTCAACCTGCTGGTTGAGCCGGTAGCCGGCGCCGACAAGCGTCGGCGGCTGGTGCAGTGGATGGCCGAGCGCGCCGATCAGCCGAGCATCGTCTACGTGACCTTGCAGAAAACCGCCGAGCAGATCGCCGAACATCTGAATCGCAATGGCATCCAGGCCGAGGCGTACCACGCCGGTTTACCCAGCGATAAACGCGAAGGTATCCAGCAGCGATTCATGAGTGGGCGCTCCAATTGCATTGTCGCCACCATCGCGTTTGGCATGGGCATCGACAAGAGTGATATCCGCAATGTGGTGCACTTCGACCTGCCCAAATCCATCGAGAACTACAGCCAGGAAATCGGTCGTGCCGGGCGTGATGGGCAGCCCTCCGACTGCCTGGTGCTGGCCAACCGCGACAGCCTCAACGTGCTGGAAAACTTCGTGTACGGCGATACCCCCGAGCAGGACGGTATTCGCCGTGTGCTGGAGGAATTGCAGGCCGCGCGCAGTGAGGGGCAATGGGAGTTCCTGCTGCGCTCATTGTCGGACCACAGCAATATCCGCGAGCTGCCCCTGAAGACCCTGCTGGTGCAATTGGAGCTCAGGGGCGTGATCGCGCCGCGCTATGCGTTTTATGCCGAGTACCGCTTCAAGTACCTGATTGAACCGGAGGCGTTGCTTGCACGATTTTCCGGCGAGCGGCAGCAGTTTGTCGCGGCGATTGTCCAGGTGTGCAAGCGCGCGAAAACCTGGGCTACCGTGGATTTTGACGCGCTTTATCAACAGCACAATGCCGAGCGCAATCGGGTGGTGAAGGCGCTGGATTACTTCCAGGAACAAGGTCTGATCGAGCTGGAAAGCAAGCAGATGACCGAGGTCTACAGCCTGCTCAATATCGATTTTGACCCACAGGCGCTGAGCGCCGAGTTATACACAGGCTTCAAGCAGCACGAGGTGGGAGAGGTGGCGCGGATTCACGCCATGCTTGATCTGTTCGCCACCGAACAGTGCCTCGGCCAGCGCCTTGCGCAGTATTTCGGGGATGAAAAAGCGCCCCAGCGTTGCGGACATTGTTCGGTCTGCCACGGTGACGTGGCGCATCTGCCAGCACCGCCCAGTCTGCCGCCGCTTGTGGATAAAAACTTCATGGGCCTGTGCGGTGACTTTATCCACAGGCATCATGAACATACCGGCCAACTGCCCGGCGCCGAGCGGCTGACGCGGTTCCTGGGCGGCATCAGCGTGCCGCTGTTTACCAAGCTGAAGGCGCGGGGCATTCCCGGTTTTGCTGCGCTGGAGGACTACCCCTACGCCGATGTGCGTGAGTGGGCCCAAGCCCATCTGAATGACTTGTAAACCTACTTTCAGTGAGACCTGCCCATGCCTGAGTCAATGCCGCAACGCGCTGATTACCGTCACTTCCAGCCGATCATCACGCGCTGGCACGACAACGATGTGTATGGCCATGTGAACAACGTGACCTACTACAGCTTCTTCGACACCGCGGTGAATACCTACCTGATCGAGCAGGGCGGGTTGGATATTCATGAGGGTGAGGTCGTGGGGTTTGTGGTGAGTTCGGCGTGCGATTACTTTGCCTCGATTGCCTTTCCGGACCGTATCGACATTGGCCTGCGCGTGGGCAAGTTGGGCAACAGCTCAGTGCAGTACGAGTTAGCGGTGTTCAAGGCTGGCGAAGAAGACGCCTGCGCAGCGGGGCGCTTTGTGCATGTGTTTGTCGATCGCGGGACGAACCAGCCGGTGGCCATTCCGGGGAGGCTGCGCGAGGCGCTGCAGCGGTTGGTAGTGTGACGCCATTTATGTCGGCGCCGGCTTGCCCGTGATGGTTGGTTGCCAGACGGTCAGTCTGAGCCTGATCCAACGCTATCGCAGGCAAGCCAGCTCCCAGTGGCCTGGTGAGTCCTTCAGGTCGCTGAATTACCGATGACGGTAGTGATGCTTGTTCTTGCGATGCCCGTACGCATGGCCACGGCCGCGATGGTCATCACGGTCATAACGACGGTTATCACGCCCACGGGAGCGACGATCGTCATCATCGCTCTTGTTGCCCATGTAGTTACCCAGTGCGCCACCTGCGCCACCGCCGGCGGCTGCGCCGATCAGGCTGCCGGTGTTGCCGCCCATGCTGCGGCCCACGACGTTACCGCCGGCTGCGCCCAGGGCGCCGCCAATGGCGGCTTCGCCACGGCTGCGTTTGTCGGCACCGACCGCACTGCCGCCCGCACCGCCGAGGGCTGCGCCGATGGCCGAACCGGTATTACCACCGATCTGCTGGCCTACAACTGAACCGAGTACCCCGCCCAATGCGCCGCCCACACCGGCTTCGGTGGTGCCACCGGCCATGGCTGCGCCACTGACCAGGCCAAGGGACAACAAGAGAATCGAGGAGAACTTCATAGAGAGACCTCAAGAGGATGACGGCGCGATCCTGAGGTTGTATCGAGGCACTGACAATCGAAAACCGACCAGTGGTATGGGTTGTATACAATTTGCTAAGTTGCTGTTTTTTATGGGGAACTTAAGTAATTTTTGCGAGTCTCTAGTTACTTCGGAACGGCCGCTTTTATGCAAAAGCGGCCTTTTTTTTGCCCGCGATTTGGGCTCTAGAGTGCTTTGTAATGGGGTGGGCGGGCTTGTCCCGTGTTGGGCTGTGAAGCGGTCCCGAGACCAGGTGATTGGGGTCTGACTGGAACTGTGCGCTGCTGTTATTGGGGCTGCTGCGCAGCCCAACGCGGGGCAAGCCCGCTCGCCACAATAACAAGCTCGCTCGCCACAGTGACGAGCCTGCTGGACACAGCAACAAATCGGCAGGACACAACATGGTGTCCTGTCACAGCACGCGGGCTTGCGCCGTGTGTCAGGCTGAGCGGGCCATGATCAAGCCACTGTCGCTCGCCGCTTCCAGGCAAATCGCCACGAATTTCGAGGTTGGCGTGTGGCTGCCATCGCCGGTGCTTTCCAACGGCACCAGTGGGTTCACTTCTGGATAGTAGGCCGCTGCCTGCCCGGCGGGGATATCGAACGCGAGCAGGGTGAAGCCTTTCACGCGGCGCTCGCGACCGTCTTCCCAAAGCGACACGATGTCGGCCTTCTGCCCCGGCTTGAAGCCCAGGCGGATGATGTCGGCTTCGTTGACGAACAACACGTCACGCTGGCCCTTCACCCCGCGATAGCGATCGTCCAGGCCATAAATGGTGGTGTTGTACTGATCGTGGGAGCGCATCGATTGCATGATCAGGTCCGGCACGCGGCCTGTGGCGTGGGTGCGTTCGTGGATCAGGTCTTTCGGCAGGATATTCGGGCGGAAGTTGGCGCGGCCCGACGGTGTGTTCCAGCGGCGTGCACCGGCGGAGTTGCCCAGGTAGAAACCACCCGGGTGTTTCAGGCGTTCGTTGAAATCCTTGAAGCCCGGGATGGTGTCGGCGATCAGGTCGCGAATACGGCTGTAGTCCGCCACCAGCCAATTCCAGTCTACCGGTTTGCTGCCCAGCGTCGCGGCGGCGATACCGGCGAGGATGGCCGGTTCCGACTTCATCAGCTTCGACAGCGGTTGCAACTGGCCGTTGGAGTCGTGGACCATGCTGAACGAGTCTTCCACCGTCACCGCCTGCGGGCCTTCGGCCTGGATGTCGATGTCGGTGCGGCCCAGGCACGGCAGGATCAGTGCGTCTTTACCGTGGGTCAGATGGCTGCGGTTGAGCTTGGTGCTGATCTGCACGGTCAGGTCGCAATTGCGCAGGGCTTCGAAGGTGCGCGGGCTGTCCGGCGTGGCTTGGGCGAAGTTACCGCCCAGGCCGATAAACACCTTGGAGCGACCTTCGAGCATCGCGTGAATCGCTTCTACCACGTTGTGGCCATTGGTGCGCGGCACCTGGAACTGGAAGCGGCGCTCCAGGGAATCGAGGAATGCCACCGGTGGGCGTTCGTTGATGCCCATGGTGCGGTCGCCCTGCACGTTGCTGTGCCCACGTACCGGGCACAGGCCGGCGCCAGGGCGGCCAATGTTGCCGCGCAGCAGCATCAGGTTGGCGATTTCCTGGATGGTCGGGACTGAGTGGCGATGCTGGGTGATGCCCATCGCCCAGCACATGATCACGTTCTTGCCCTTGGCGTACATGCGCGCCGCTTGCTCGATCTCGACCAGCGTCAGGCCGGACTGCGCGACGATTTCATCCCAGGAGGTGTCGTCGATCTGACCCAGGTAGTCGAGCACGTTGGCCGTGTGTTCGTTGAGGAAATCGTGGTCGAACACCGCTTCCTTGCCTTCAGCCTGGGCCTGGCGTTCCCACAGCAGCAGGAACTTGGCCATGCCGCGCAGGATGGCCATGTCGCCCCCCAGCGCCGGACGGAAGTAGGCGGTGTTGGTCGGCTTGTCACCGTTGGTGAGCATTTCCAGCGCGTGTTGCGGGTGCTGGAAGCGTTCCAGGCCGCGCTCTTTGAGTGGGTTGATACACACCACCTGTGCGCCGCGCTTAACCGCTTCGCGCAGCGGTTCAAGCATGCGCGGATGGTTGGTGCCGGGGTTCTGGCCCCAGACGAAAATCGCATCGGCATGTTCGAAGTCGTCAAAGGTCACGGTGCCTTTGCCGACGCCCACACTTTGCGCCAGGGCCACGCCGCTGGCCTCGTGGCACATGTTGGAGCAATCCGGGAAGTTGTTGGTGCCGTAGGCGCGCACGAACAGCTGGTACAAATACGCCGCTTCGTTGCTGGCGCGGCCCGAGGTGTAGAACTCGGCCATGTCCGGGCTGGGCAGCGCATTGAGATGCTTGCCGATCAGGTCGAATGCCGCTTCCCAGCTGATGGGCTTGTAGCGGTCGGTCTCGGCGTCATAGCTCACCGGCTCGGTCAGGCGGCCTTGATATTCCAGCCAGTAGTCGCTCTGCTCCAGCAGCGCGGTCACGCTGTGCTTGGCGAAGAATGCAGCGTCGACGCGGCGCTTGGTGGCTTCCCAGTTCACCGCCTTGGCGCCGTTTTCGCAGAACTTGACCATGCCGCTTTCCGGCGAGTCGCCCCAGGCGCAGCCCGGGCAGTCGAAGCCGCCGTTCTGGTTGGTCTTGAGCATCATGCGGATGTTTTTCAGCGCGTTGTCGCTGGTCAACCACGCCTGCGCCACGCTGATCAATGCACCCCAGCCGCCAGCCGGGCCTTTATAAGGCTTGTAGCGCGGGGTCGGGGTTTGGTCGGCTTGGTGATGATTGCTCATGGCTGGTACTCCATCGCAGGGCTATAGACCCGCGGCGCGCTTTTCTGCGGCAGGTGGATGAGATTGAGGTTGTGCCGGCGCGCCCATTGCAGGGCGAGGCCGGTGGGCGATGACAAGCTGACGAGGGTCTGGATGCCCGCGCGCAGGACTTTCTGGATCAATTCGAGACTGCAACGGCTGGTGACAATCGCCAGTCCACCGTCAGTCGGAATCTTTTGGCGGATCAGTGCGCCGATCAACTTGTCGAGGGCGTTATGCCGGCCGATGTCCTCGCGGCCCATCAGCAGTTCGCCCTGGTTGTTCATGAACACTGCCGCGTGCACGGCGCCGCTGTATTGGCCCAGCGGCTGGAACGCACTGATGCGCTGGCGCAGGCCGTCGAGCCATTCGGCAGGTGGCAAGGGCGCGCCTGGCAGCACTTGCAGGTCGGGCAGTGCCTGTTCTACCGCTTCTACGCCGCACAGGCCGCAGCCGCTGGTGCCGGCCAATTGGCGGCGCTGCTGCTTGAGGTTCCAGAAGGCGCGGCTGGAGATTTGCACCTGGGCGTATTGGGCTGAACCCGAACCGCTGAGTTTCAGATCATAAATGTCGCTAACGTCGGCGATAATGCCGCTGCCGATACTGAATCCGACAATAAAGTCTTCCAAATCCGTCGGCGTAACCAGCATGACCGCCTGGCTGATGTCGTTATAGGCAATCGCCAACGCCACTTCTTCCGCCAACGCTGTGCGGGCGACTTCAGTGTGTTCGAGGTTGCAAAACTGGTAGCTCTGGCTGGCGGCGGGCGCGGGTGTTTCAGGGGCGGGCGCCGCGCAGACTGGGCGCTTGGCGTTCATGGGGCTGTACCACCGACGGATTGATCAGTGTTTAGACTAGGCGCGACAAAGCGTCGCGTCTAATTGCCAGTACTGATCTACCGATAGATGACGTCGATCAAGGCGTTGTTTGCGATTTCTGATACAGCGCGAAACACGCTTCCGCCAGCGCTGAACGCGGCGCGCTGCGGCGCATGATCAGCCCCAGGCGTGCCAGGGTGTGGGCGTCTTCGATCGGTTGCAGGCGTAGATGCTCGGTGAGTGCGTCCAGGCCGCCGTCCAGTGGCATTACGGCGCAACACAGGCCGCCGTGCACAGCTTGTAACAATTGGTGGACGGCGTCGGTCTGCAGCAGCGGCTGCGGGTTCAGGTTTCGGCTGTGGAAGTTATGGTCGATGGACTGACGAAAATGCATGCCACTGGTGAGCATGCCCAGGGGTAGCTCGGTCAGGGCCTCCCAGCTCAACGGCGTGTCGCCGAAGCTGAAATAGCGCTGGTCATAGAGCAGGCCCATGCGGGTTTCACCGAGGGCAAAGGAGTCGAAGCGCTCGGTGTCGAGGCGCTCCAGGTACGACACGCCAAGGTCCAGGCGATTGCTCGCCAGCTGTTCGAGGATCTGTTCGGAACTGAGTGCCGAGAGTTCGAAGCGCAGGCTCGGGTGCTCCTTGTGCAATTGTTGCATCAAGGCCAGGGGATCGAAGCTCGACAGCGGCACCACACCCAGGCGCAACGTACCGACGAGGTTGCCGCGACAGGCCGCGGCTTCGGCCTGCAAGCCGTCGTAGGCCGCCAGCACCGTACGTGCCCACGCCAGCACGCGTTCACCAGGCGCGGTAAAGCCCTCGAAGCGCTGGCCGCGATTGACCAGTGGCAAATCCAGCTCTTCTTCCAGGCTGCGCAGGCGCATCGACAAGGTCGGCTGCGTGATGTGGCAGCGCGCAGCCGCCTGGCCGAAGTGACGGGTCTCGTCGAGGGCGATGAGGAATTTGAGTTGCTTGATGTCCATCTTCGCTCCAGGGCTTATTCCAATGGCGGGGGGATTCTAGCGCGTTTGGGTCTGTGGCCGGGCCGGAACCCAAATCCGTCGGACTGGTCTAGTCTTGAGCATCTGGACATCAACTACCAAGGAGAGCGCACCATGAGTCTTTTTAGCTTTGTTAAGGAGGCCGGCGAGAAGCTGGTCAAGCTGCTGACACCAGGCAATGCCAACGCTGGTGAAGATTTGAAAAAGCATATCGAGGATGTCGGGTTGGGTAACCCTAACGTTCACGCTACCGTCGAGGGTGACAAGGTCACGATTTCCGGCGAGGTAGCGACGCAGGAGGAGAAAGAAAAAATCATCCTGGCAGCGGGCAATATCGCCGGTGTTGCCAGCGTCGAGGACCAGATTACAGTTTCCGGTCCTGCCGTGGCGGCAGCCCGTTTCGTCGTGGTGAAAAAGGGCGACACCCTCAGCGCGATTTCCCTGGCGGTGTATGGCAACGCCAACCAGTACAACAAGATTTTCGAGGCCAACAAGCCGCTGTTGTCGCATCCGGACAAAATCTACCCAGGGCAGACACTGCGTATTCCTGAGTAATACACAACGTAGAAATGTTGGAGGGGGCTTGCCCCCTCCCACATGGTTCAGAGTCCGACAATGAGATCGCGGTAATCACCCACTGCTGCAAATTCAGCCGTGTCCTTCGGCCCCTTCTGGCTATCCGGCTCCTTCACTGCCAGTAAATGCCCCACGCCAAACGCGCGGGCGCTGCGCAGGATCGGCAAGGTGTCGTCGATAAACAGGCTGCGCGCCGGGTCGAAGGCAATGTCGGCTTGCAGGGCGTCCCAGAACTGCGGGTTTTCCTTGGCGAAGCCGTAGTCGTGGGAGCTGATCAATCGCTCGAAATACGGCGCCAGTTCAATGCGTTCCAGCTTCAACGACAGCGAGTCACGATGAGCATTGGTGATCAGGATCACCCGCTTGCCGGCCTGTTTGATCGCCGCCAGGAACGTGTCGGCATCCGGGCGCAGGGCGATCAGGTGGGCGGTTTCCAGCTTGAGCTCGCGCACTGGGATATTCAGCTCGGTGCTCCAGAAATCCAGGCAATACCATTGCAACTGTCCGGCATTACGCTCGAACAGCGGCTGCAATTCCATCTCGGCCATGGCCCGGCTCACCCCGTGCAGCTCGGCGTAACGCTGGGGCAGGTGTTCCATCCAGAAGTGATTGTCGAAATGCAGGTCGAGCAGCGTGCCGTCCATGTCCAGCAGGACGGTGTCGATGGCGTGCCAGGGCAGAGAGGGCATGGAGTGGTCTCATGTAAGTAAAGATATCCGACACAGACAATCGGAAAAGCCACGGTATAGTAACCCGATCACGCCAAGGAGCCGCTTATGCGCCAGAAACCCACCGTCCTCGCCCGCGAAATAGTCGCCAGTAGCCGTTTGTTCCGCGTGGAGGAAGTGCAATTGCGCTTTTCCAATGGCGTGGAACGGACCTACGAGCGCCTGGTAGGCCGCGGCGCCGGTTACGGCGCGGTGATGATCGTGGCGATGATCGACGACGAGCACGCGTTGCTGGTGGAAGAGTACTGCGGCGGCACGGACGAGTATGAATTGTCGTTGCCCAAGGGCTTGATCGAGCCCGGTGAGGATGTGCTGGCGGCGGCGGACCGCGAGCTCAAGGAAGAAGCGGGCTACGGTGCGCGTCAGCTGGAGCATCTGACCGAGCTTTCGCTGTCGCCTGGCTATATGAGCCAGAAGATCCAGGTGGTGCTGGCCACTGATCTCTACGAAGAACGCCTGGAGGGCGATGAGCCCGAACCAATGCGCGTGGACAGGGTCAACCTGCACGAGCTGTCGCAACTGGCGCAGAACGAGCAATTCAGCGAAGGCCGCGCCCTGGCCGCGCTGTATCTGGTACGAGATTTGTTGATTCAGCGTGGAGCGTTTATCGCATGAGCGAACTGTTTTTAGGCCACCCGTTTATCGCCCCGGTGATTGAGCTGGCTCGCCAGGCGGGTGAAGTGATCCTGCCGTATTGGCGCGCGGATGTGGCGGTGACGTCCAAGGCCGATGATTCGCCGGTGACGGCGGCAGACCTGGCCGCCCATCACCTGATCCTCGCCGGCCTCACGGCCTTGGACCCGAGCATTCCGGTGCTGTCCGAAGAGGACGCCGATATTGACCAGAGCGTGCGCGCCGGTTGGCAGCGCTGGTGGCTGGTGGATCCGTTGGATGGCACCAAGGAGTTTATCGCCGGCAGCGAGGAATTTACCGTCAACGTGGCGTTGATCGAACAGGGCCGCGTGGTGTTTGGTGTAGTGTCCATGCCCACCAGTGGCCGTTGCTACTTTGGTGGCGCGGGCCTCGGTGCGTGGCGCTCGGATGTCAACGAAGCCCCCAAGCAGATCCAGGTACGCGAGTCGCCGGCCGTGGGCGAGTCCTTCACCGTCGTGGCCAGCCGTCGGCATACCAGCCCCGAGCAGGAGCGTTTGCTGGACGGCTTGAGCGAAGGCTTGGGCGCCTTGAAGCTGGCCAATATCGGCAGCTCGTTGAAGTTCTGCCTGCTGGCCGAGGGCAGCGCCGATTGCTACCCGCGCCTGGCGCCAACCTCGCAGTGGGATACCGCAGCCGCCCAGGGTGTGCTCGAAGGGGCGGGCGGTGAGGTACTGGAGTTGAGCGGCGAGCCGTTCAGCTACCCGGCGCGGGCCTCATTGTTGAACCCATTCTTCCTGGCATTGCCAGCCAAGGCTGCCTGGCGGGACCGCCTGCTCACCCTGGCGCGTTCCTGAGTCGGTCGGAGATTTATTTAATGTGGGCTGGCTCCCACATTCGAACGGCGCCACCTTGGAGGCGATTGCGGTGGGTCAGCCAGCTTAGCCGGTTCTGATCCACCGCCTTCGCGGGCAAGCCCGCTCCCACATTTTTGAACGGTGTGAAGCTTCGCGTTTGGCTGTGCGGTTGAAATTGCCGGGCCTTGCGCCGCAGCAATGGAAGACGCTTCTCAATGTGGAAGCGGGCTTGCCCGCGAAAGCGGTATGCCAGTCACCGAACATGTTGGCTGATCCACCGCAATCGCGGGCAAGCCCGCTCCCACATTTTTGATCGGTGTGAAGCTTCGCGTTTGGCTGCGCGGTTGGAATTGCCGGGCCTTGCGCCGCAGCAATGGAAGACGCTTCTCAATGTGGGAGCGGGCTTGCCCGCGAAGGCGGTATGCCAGTCACCGAACATGTTGGCTGATCCACTGCTTTCGCGAGCAAGCCCGCTCCCACATTTTTGCTCGGTGTGAAGCTTCGCGTTTGGCTGTGTGGTTGGAATTGCCGGGTTGCACCGCAAGAGCGGACGACGCATCCCCCAATGTGGGAGCGGGCTTGCCCGCGAAGACGGTATGCCAGTCACCGAACATGTTGGCTGATCCACCGCCTTCGCGAGCAAGCCCGCTCCCACATTTTTGAACGGTGTGAAGCTTCGCGTTTGGCTGTGCGGTTGGAATTGGCGGGTTGCACCGCAAGAGCGGACGACGCATCCCCCAATGTGGGAGCGGGCTTGCCCGCGAAGGCGGTATGCCAGTCACCGAACATGTTGGCTGATCCACCGCTTTCGCGAGCAAGCCCGCTCCCACATGGCAACTGCGTCGGGCGCGGGGTTCAGGCTAGGCCGCTCCCACGCTTATGCTTTTAGCGGTGCAGGACGTACTGGCCAGTAAACGCCACCGCGCGCGCCTCGCTGCCCTCATTCACAATCCATGTCTCCAGGGTCAAACGCGCTCGGCCATAACGCTTATAGGTGGCGACGAAGCGCTTCCACACCTTTTCTTCCGGCGCTGCGCACATCACCGTCGCATCCTGCGCCACCGGCAGCGGATAGCTGATCTGCCCTTCCTGGATCACGATATGCCCGTCTTCAATGCCTTCCTCGCGCAGCTGCAGGTGCAGCCAACCCCAACCCGCCAACACCGCGCCGCAATAGAGGCTGCCGCCGAACATGGTGCTCTTGTGGTTGATATTGGCCTGCAAGGGCAGGTGCAGCTGCAATTGGCCGTGTTGCCAGTCGAGCACCTTGAGGCCCATTTCCCGGGTGAGGGGAATGTCGTGGTGAAGGATGGATTCCAGGTAACGGCTGTCGCGGCTCATGGGTGCCTCTTGATGGGTGGGCGGGGTCATTCGTCGTCGGTACTGTGGTTGCCGCTGTCGGCGAAGTTCAGGCCGTGTTTACGCAGCTTGTCGTGCAGGGTCTTGCGCGGTACACCCAGGGCTTCGGCGAGGCTGCGCAGGGAGCTGTGGGGGCGTGTGAGTTCGGCTGCGATCAGGCTCTTCTCGAACTGTTCGACTTGTTCGCTCAAGCCTCCCGGAGTGGAGGTCAGTACGCCGGCCGCCGGATTGTCCGGCGTGTTGTCCAGCGCCAGCTCCAGGCCCAGGGCAAAGCGCTCGGCAGCGTTCTGCAGTTCGCGGACATTGCCCGGCCAGCTGTGGCGCAGCAGCAGCGCGCGTTGGCCCGGTTGCAGCTCGTGCAGCGGCAGGCCGTGGCGGCTGCTGGCTTCGTCGGCAAAGTGCTGGAACAGCATCAGCGCATCTTCGCCGCGCTCGCGCAGCGGCGGGATGCGCAACGGCGCGACGTTGAGGCGGTAGTACAAGTCGGCTCGGAAGCGGCCCTGGTCGGCGGACTGGCGCAGGTCTTCCTTGGTGGCGGCGATGATGCGGATATCCAGTGGAATCAGCTGATTGCCGCCCAGGCGCTCGACCACACGCTCCTGCAACAGGCGCAGCAGCTTGACCTGTACATCCAGGCTCATGCTTTCGATTTCGTCGAGGAACAGCGTGCCGCCGTTGGCGAATTCGAACTTGCCGATACGCCGCTTCTGCGCGCCGGTAAAGGCGCCCGGTTCATGGCCGAACAGCTCGCTTTCGACCACCGACTCAGCCAGGGCGCCGGCGTTGATCGCCACAAACGGCCCGCTGCGTCGGCTCGACAAGTCATGCAAGGCGCGCGCGACCACTTCCTTGCCGGCGCCGGTTTCACCGAGGATCAGCACATCGGCCTTGGTCGCCGCCAATGCGCCGATCTGCTCGCGCAGGCGCAGCATTTGCGGGGAGTGGCCGACCAGCCGCGTGCTCAGTTGCTGGCGATCACTCAGGGCCAGGCGCAGGCTGCGGTTGTCCAGTACCAGGCGGCGCAGCGCCAGGGCGCGGCGCACGCTGTCGAGCAGGGCGTCGCTGGCGAAGGGTTTTTCCAGGAAGTCATAGGCGCCGGCGCGCATGGCCTGCACCGCCAGCGGCACATCGCCGTGGCCGGTGATCAGCAATACCGGCAGCTCCGCGTCCTGGCCGTGCAGTTCGGCCAGCAGCTCCAGGCCATCCATGCCGGGCATGCGGATGTCGCTGACCACCACGCCCGGCCAATCGCGGGACAGGCGTGCGGTAAGGCCGGTGGCTTCGCCCAGCGTCAGGACTTTCAGCCCGGCCAGGTCCAGGGTCTGGCACAGGGCCTGACGCAAGTGTGGATCGTCGTCGATCAACACCACCTGAATCTGGTTATCGATACTCATACACTGCGGTCCTCGGACGGTTGCAGACTGACGCCCGGCGAGCCGGCACGCAATTTCAAGGTTAACAGCGCGCCGCCTTCCTTGTGGTTGGCGAACAACAGCTCGCCGCCAAAGGCACGCATCAGGGTGTCACAGATTGCCAGCCCCAGCCCCAGGCCTTGAGTGCGCGTCTTGGTGGTGTAGAACGGCTCGCTGGCGCGGCCCAAGGCTTCCATGCAAAAGCCCGGGCCGTTGTCGCGAATGTACAGGTTGACGCCCTGTTCGGTGGTTTGGGCACTCAGCCAGAGCTTGCGCGGCGGGCCTTTTTCGGTGAGGGCGTCGAGGGCATTGGCCAGCAGGTTGCCCAGTACCTGGCGCAAGCGGGTTTCGCCGGCCTGTACCCACAGGGTCGCTTCCGGCAAATCGCGGATCAACTCGACTTCCATCGACCGCCGCCGCTTGGCCAGCAAGGCCAGCGCGTCGTCCAGTGCCGGCTGCAGCGCCACGCTTTCCGGCGCATGGCGGTCGCGGCGGGCAAAGGCGCGCAGGTGCGCGATGATCGAGGCCATGCGCCCGGTCAGCTCGCTGATCAGCTTGAGGTTGCCCCGCGCATCACTGGTGCGCTCGTGGTCGAGCAGGATCTCGGCGTTTTCCGCGTAGCTGCGGATCGCCGCCAGGGGCTGATTGAGTTCGTGGCTGATGCTCGCCGACATGGTGCCCAAAGCCGACAGTTTGCCGGCCTGCACCAGGTCATCCTGGGCGCGCACCAGTTCCTGCTGGGCGTGTTCGCGTTCGAGCACTTCCTGCTTCAAGCGGCGGTTGAGGCCTTCGAGGTCGCTGGTCCGCTCGACCACGCGCATTTCCAGCTCACGACGGGCCTTGGCTTCGAAGGCAATGCGGTCCAGATAGTGGCGGCGGCGCTGCATCATCAGGCCGAGCAGCAGCATCAACACCAGCAGCGTGGCGCCCCCCACCGCAACCACTGTGCGCACCGGGCGGTTGATCAGCGAGCGCGGCGCCAGGATCTCCACGTTCCAGCCGGTCTCGGCGATGGCTGTGGATTGGCGCAGCCACGCCGTGGAACTCAGTGCCAATGGCTGCGGGTCGCGGGTCGGGTAGGGCTGGATGGCGATGATGGCCTGGCGTTCTTCGGGGGTCAGTGGCCGAGTGGCACGGAAGCGCCATTGCGGGCGCGAGGTCAGGATCACCACGCCATTGTGGTCGGTGACCAGCAGTTGTTCCGGGGTGTTGCCCCACAGGCTCTCGGTGTGGTCCAGGTCGACCTTGACCACCAGCACGCCGATGATGGTGGCGCCATCGCGCACGGCGGCGGCGAAAAAGTAACCGCGTTTGGCCGAGGTGGTGCCCAGCCCGAAGAAGCGCCCCAGGCGCCCGGCCATGGCTTCGCTGAAGTAGGGGCGGAAGGAGAAATTGCGGCCGACGAAACTGTCTTGTTTGTCCCAGTTGGACGCGGCGAGGGTCTTGCCGGTGGTGTCCATCAGGTACATCACTTCCACCCCGGCCTGGGCCGCGACGTCCTTGAGCAGCAGGTTGGCGTTGACCAGGTTGGTGCTCACCTGCGGCGCATCCAGGGCCGTGCGCAGGGCCGGCAAGTCACCGAGAATCTGCGGCAGCACTTCATAGCGATGCAGCGTGCCGAGCAGGTTGGCCACGTACAGGTCGAGGGTCTGGCGGTTCTGCCCGGCCAGTTCACTGCGGTAATAGCGCTCGGCCAAGTGCTCCAGCGGCCACAGCAGCGGCGCCAGGCACAACGCCAACAGGGCGAGGCTGCGCCAGCGGGGTCTTCGCGGAAGGGGTGGGTTCATGGGAGTCGTGCGCCTGTGGGTACAGGCGCATTATGCCTAGTGCTGCCTTGCAAGACACTCGCGCAATGCGTCTTGCCACTGTGGCTGGCTGACCTGCCATTGTTGCTGCAGGCGACTGCAATCCAGGCGTGAGTTGAGCGGGCGCTTGGCGGGCGTCGGGTAGGCGCTGGAGGGAATCGCTTCCAGCTCGGCACAGGCTGTGCCGCCGGCGCGCAGCTGCTCGGCGATCGCCGCGGCGAAGCCGAACCAAGAGGTCTCGCCCTGGGCGGTCAGGTGGTAGACACCCCATTCACCGGCCTTGCCGGCCTGCCAGCGGTCGATCAAGGCACGGGTGCTGTTGGCAATCGTGCTGGCCCAGGTCGGCGCGCCGATCTGGTCGGCGACGATACGCAGGTGCGGTTTTTCCTGCAGCAGGCGTTGCATGGTCAGCAGGAAATTCTTGCCGTGGTTGGAGTAGACCCAACTGGTGCGCAGGATCAGGTACTCGCCACCCACGGCGGCAATCGCCTGCTCACCCGCCAGCTTGCTCTGGCCGTAGACGCCCAGGGGGTTCGGTGTGTCGACTTCGGTGTAGGGCGCGGGTTTGTTGCCGTCAAACACGTAGTCGGTAGAGTAGTGGATCAACGGGATGCCCAGGGCCTCGGCTTCCTCGGCGAGGACGCCGGGGGCAATCGCGTTGATGGCGAAGGCAACGTCTGCTTCGCTTTCGGCTTGATCGACCGCAGTGTGGGCCGCGGCATTGATGATCAGGTCGGGGCGCTGGGCACGGACCTGCTGGCGGATCTGGTCGACGTCAGCCAGGTCGAGCTGATCGCGGCCCAGCACGATGAGTTCGCCGAGATCCTGCAGCCGCTGTTGCAGCGCCAGGGAGACTTGGCCGTGTTGGCCGGTGATGAGGATTTTTAAACGCGGGGTCATGGGAATAGATCCGCGTCTTTGAGGCTTTTACCGCTCTGGTCTTTGGCGGACAGGGTCGGAGCGCCGCTGAGTTGCCAGTCGATATTGAGTTCCGGATCGTCCCAGCGAATACAGCGTTCGGCTGAAGGCGTGTAGTAGTCGGTTGTCTTGTAGAGGAATTCGGCGTAGTCGCTGAGCACCACGAAGCCATGCGCGAACCCTGGCGGAATCCACAGCTGGCGGCTGTTATTGGCCGACAGCCTGACCCCCGCCCATTTGCCGAACGCGGGTGAGCTCTGGCGGATATCCACCGCCACATCCAACACCTCGCCCGCGGTCACACGCACCAATTTTCCCTGTGCGTGTTCGACTTGATAGTGCAGGCCACGCAACACGCCTCTCTGCGAACGTGAGTGGTTGTCCTGCACAAATTGCTGTTGTAGCCCGGTGGCTAGCGCAAAATCCCGGGCATTGAAACTCTCATAGAAAAAACCGCGTTCATCGCCAAAAACCTTCGGCTCGATGATCAAGACACCGGGCAACTCAGTGGCGGATACATTCATATGGATTATCCCCTGCGAGGGTAAACAAGTATTGACCATAGCCGGTCTTGCCAAAATATCTGGCTCTTTCCAGCAAATACTCACGATTAATCCAGCGGTTCTGGTAAGCAATTTCTTCCAGGCACGCCACTTTCAAGCCCTGGCGATGTTCAATGGTTTGCACGTAAAGCGAGGCTTCGAGCAAGCTGTCATGGGTGCCTGTATCCAGCCAGGCAAACCCTCGGCCGAAGCGTTCCACATGCAGGTCGCCGCGCTTGAGGTAGGCGTTGTTGACGTCAGTGATCTCCAGCTCGCCACGGTGTGAGGGTTTCACTGCCTTGGCGATCTCGATCACATCGTTGTCATAAAAATAAAGACCGGTCACCGCGTAAGGCGACTTCGGCTTGAGGGGCTTCTCTTCGATGGACAGCGCGCGGCCTTCTGTGTCGAAGTCGATCACGCCGAATCGCTCGGGATCTTTGACCCAATAGCCAAACACCGTAGCGCCGGACGGCCGTTTGGCCGCAGCACGCAACTGCTCGCCGAAATACTGGCCGTGGAAAATGTTGTCGCCCAGGATCAGGCAGACCGGATCATCACCGATAAACTCTTCACCAATGATAAACGCCTGGGCCAAGCCGTCCGGCGACGGTTGCTCCGCGTAGGTGAAGCGCACACCGAATTGGCTGCCATCGCCCAGCAAGTTGCGGTATTGCGGTAAATCCACAGGGGTGGAGATCACCAGAATGTCCCTGATCCCCGCCAGCATCAGTACCGAGATCGGGTAGTAGATCATCGGCTTGTCATACACCGGCAGCAGTTGCTTGGACACACCCAGGGTAATCGGGTGCAGGCGCGTTCCAGAGCCACCCGCCAATACGATTCCTTTCATCATGCAATCAGATCCTTCATGTTGGTATTGCCCAATCGTTCACCCTGATAACTGCCATCCTGGACCCTGTGGCACCACTCCAGATTGTCCAGGTACCACTGCACAGTTTTGCGCAGGCCGGTGTCGAAAGTTTCTTCGGGAACCCAGCCCAGTTCGCGTTCGATCTTGCGGGCGTCGATCGCATAGCGTTGATCATGGCCTGGACGATCTTTGACGAACGTGATCAGGTCGCTAAATTTTTCGACATTGGCAGGGCGCTGCGGTGCCAGCTCTTCCAGCAGTGCGCAGATACCTCGTACCACATCGATGTTTTTTTGCTCGTTATGGCCGCCAATATTGTAGGTTTCGCCGACTGCGCCCTCGGTTACCACTTTTAGCAAGGCGCGTGCATGGTCTTCGACGAACAGCCAGTCGCGCACCTGCAAACCATCACCATAGACGGGTAATGGCTTCCCTGCGAGGGCGTTGAGAATCACCAGCGGGATAAGCTTTTCGGGGAAGTGGAAGGGCCCATAATTGTTTGAACAATTGGTCAGCAACACCGGTAGGCCGTAGGTGCGGTGCCATGCGCGCACCAGGTGATCGGATGCCGCCTTGCTCGCCGAGTACGGCGAGCTGGGGGCGTAAGGCGTGGTTTCCGTGAACAGATCGTCCACGCCATGCAAGTCGCCGTACACCTCGTCGGTGGAAATGTGATGGAAACGAAAGACGCTCTGGGCAGGCTCGGCCAGCGTGAGCCAATACGCGCGCGCGGCCTCCAGCAGGCTGTAGGTGCCGACGATGTTGGTCTGGATAAAGTCCGACGGGCCGTCAATCGAACGGTCGACATGGGACTCCGCCGCCAGGTGCATGATCGCCTGGGGCTCAAAGCGCGCCAGTACCGCGCTGATAGCGGCTTGGTCGATGATGTCGGCCTGGACGAATTCGTAGCGGCTGTTCGATGCGATGCTGGTCAGCGACTCGAGATTGCCGGCGTAAGTGAGTTTGTCCAAGTTGAGCACTTCGTGCTCGGTATGTTGAATCAGGTGGCGGATCAGGGCAGAGCCGATAAATCCTGCACCGCCGGTGATGAGAATGCGCATGTCGTTGGGCCTTTTCCTTAGACGGACCTTGAGCGAATGAGCATAGCTTGAGTTGTGCGGGAGGACGGCGCAAGCGCGCTGTACCCAGGGGGTTGCTTAACTTACCCGAACAATGGCGATATACACCCCTGAAAAAAAACCGAGGCCACCCCATGTTGCTCGCCACGTTGATTCATCGCGCCAGTCTACCCTGCCCGCAAGTAGGCCCCGATCAGGCGGCGCAGTTGCTTGAGCAACATTACGGCCTCGCGGGCACATTGCAGTCACTGGGCAGCCAACAGGACCTCAACTACAAGGTCGACAGTCCGCGCGGGCGCTTTGTTCTGAAAATCTGCCGGGGCGACTACGCCGCTGTGGAGTTGCACGCCCAGCACGCGGCCTTCAACAGCTTGCAGGCGCAAGCCGGCCTGCGTGTACCCAAGGTCATCCAGGCCTTGAGCGGCGACGAATTGCTGAGCGTCAACCTCGACGGGCAAACCCTGCATGTGCGTTTGCTGGATTATATCGACGGGCAGCCGTTGACCCACCTGCCACACCTGGGGCGTGAGGTGATCGCGGGCTTCGGCGACCTGTGCGGCCGTATGAGCCTGGCCCTCGCGTCTTTTGCCCATCCGGGCCTGGAACGCACCCTGCAATGGGACCCGCGCCATGCACGGGAACTGATCACCCACCTGCTGGCCAGCCTGGAAAACCTGCCGCATCGCGCGGCCCTGGAGCAGGTGGCCGAGCAGGTCGAGCAACGCATCCGGCCCTTGGCCGAGCGCTTGCCGTGGCAAGCGGTGCACATGGATATCACCGACGACAACGTGGTCTGGCAGCGCGATGCCCAGCGCCTTTGGCAAGTCCAGGGCGTGATCGATTTCGGCGACCTGGTGCACACCTGGCGCATCGCCGACCTGTCCGTGACCTGCGCCGCCCTGTTGCACCATGCCGAGGGCGACCCGTTTGCGATCTTGCCGACGATCCGGGCTTGCCATGCCGTGACACCGCTGCAGCTCGAAGAATTGCAGGTGCTGTGGCCGTTGATCGTCGCCCGCGCGGCCGTGCTGGTACTCAGCAGCGAGCAGCAGCAACGCCTGGATCCGGATAACAGTTACCTGTTGAAAAACGCCGAGCACGAGTGGGAAATCTTCCATGTGGCGACATCGGTGCCGTTTGAGTTGATGGAAGCGGCGATTCTCAGCAGCGTCGGGCAGGCGCCTGCAGCGCTGGTCAGCCAAGGCTTCGCGCCATTGTTGCCAGGGCTGGTGGGGCGCGAATTTGCGCTGATCGACCTGGGCGTGCTCAGCGCGCATTTCGAGGCGGGCAACTGGGAACATGCCGGCGCCGATCAGCGTTTGCTGCAGGACGCGGCTGCGGTGCATGGCCTGGCGGCCAGTCGTTATGGGCAGTACCGTTTGTCACGGACTCAGCCCGACAGTGCCCATGAGCCGCAGACGTTCCCATTGCACGTCGAGCTGCACGTGCCCCAGGGTACCTCCGTCGAAGCGCCGTTTGCGGGCACTGTGCACCTGGGCGCCAACGGCGAACTGCGCGTGCACAGCGGTGAAGCCAATGTGCGGTTGTGGGGTGTCAAGGCATCGCTGCGGCCGGGCGCTGCGGTGCTCAAGGGCCAGGTTATCGGCGAAGTCGAAGGCCCGCTCACCGTGCAACTGTGCCGTACCGAGCTGCCGGCGCCGTTGTTCTGCACGCCCTCGCGCGCGCAGGCGTGGCAGGTGCTGTGCCCCTCGCCGGCCGCGCTGCTGGGGCTGGCTTGCGATGCCGAGCCCGAGCTGGACCCCGAGGCCCTGCTGGCGCGCCGCGATGCCAGCTTCGCCCGCTCGCAGAAACACTATTACGCCGATCCGCCGCGTATCGAGCGCGGCTGGCGCAACCACCTGATCGACATGCAGGGCCGCTCCTACCTGGACATGCTCAACAACGTGGCGGTGCTGGGCCATGGCCATCCGCGCATGGCCGAGGTGGCGGCGCGCCAGTGGTCGCTGCTCAACACCAACTCGCGCTTCCATTACGCGGCAATTGCCGAGTTTTCCGAGCGCTTGCTGGCGCTGGCGCCGGCGGGCATGGACCGGGTCTTCCTGGTCAACAGCGGTACCGAAGCCAACGACCTGGCGATCCGCCTGGCCTGGGCCTACAGCGGCGGGCGCGACATGCTCAGCGTGCTGGAGGCGTACCACGGCTGGTCGGTGGCAGCGGATGCGGTCTCGACTTCGATTGCCGACAACCCCCAGGCCTTGAGCAGTCGTCCGGAGTGGGTGCACCCGGTGACCGCGCCCAATACCTATCGCGGCGAGTTCCGCGGGCAGGACAGCGCGCCGGACTATGTACGAAGCGTGGAACACAACCTTGCGAAAATCGCCGCGAGCAAACGTCAATTGGCGGGTTTCATCTGCGAGCCGGTGTACGGCAATGCCGGTGGCATCTCGCTGCCGCCTGGCTATCTGCAGCAGGTGTATGCATTGGTGCGCGCTCAGGGCGGCGTGTGCATCGCCGATGAAGTGCAGGTCGGTTATGGCCGCATGGGCCACTTTTTCTGGGGCTTTGAAGAGCAGGGCGTGGTGCCGGACATCATCACCATGGCCAAAGGCATGGGCAATGGCCAGCCGCTGGGGGCGGTGATCACCCGCCGCGAAATCGCCGAAGCGCTGGAGGCTGAGGGCTATTTCTTCTCATCCTCCGGTGGCAGCCCGGTCAGTTGCCGCATCGGCATGGCAGTGCTGGATGTGATGGAGGAAGAAAAGCTGTGGGAAAACGCCCAAGTGGTCGGCGGGCATTTCAAGGCGCGTTTGGAAGCATTGATCGACCGCCACCCGTTGGTCGGCGCCGTTCACGGCTCGGGTTTCTACCTGGGCCTGGAGCTGGTGCGCGACCGCCACACCCTGGAACCCGCCACCGAAGAAACCGCGCTGCTCTGCGAGCGCCTGCGCGAGCTGGGGATTTTCATGCAGCCTACCGGTGATTACTTGAACATCCTCAAGATCAAGCCGCCGATGGTCACCTCCCGCCGCAGTGTGGATTTCTTCGTCGATATGCTGTCGAAGGTGCTGGATGAGCTTGTGTAGGTAGTCGATTGTTATCGGCTATTTATTGTCATATTTATCAACTATGATCGTTTATCGCTTTTAAGGCCGATTTTTATCCGTTATAAAGTCGGCCTTCACCCCATTCGGAGTCCTGAACGCCATGACCACCCTGCACAGCACACCCCGCGCCGATGGCTTCTACATGCCCGCCGAATGGGCGCCCCAGACCCAGACCTGGATGATCTGGCCAGAACGCCCGGACAACTGGCGCCTGGGCGGCAAGCCAGCGCAGGCGGCGCACGTCGCGGTAGCCAAGGCCATTGCGCGCTTTGAACCGGTGACCGTGGCGGTGTCCGCCGGCCAGTACGAAAACGCCCGCGCCCGCCTGGATGTGCCGAATATCCGCGTGGTGGAAATGTCCAGTGACGATGCCTGGGTACGTGACACCGGCCCGACCTTCGTGATCAACAACAGCGGCGAAGTGCGCGGCGTGAACTGGGACTTCAACGCCTGGGGCGGTTTTGACGGCGGCCTGTATTCGCCGTGGAACCGCGACTCGCAGGTAGGGGGCAAGATCCTCGAAATCGAGCGCGCGCCGCGCTACCGCACCGAGGGCTTTGTGCTCGAAGGCGGCTCGATCCACGTCGACGGCGAAGGCACCTTGATCACCACCGAGGAGTGCCTGCTCAACCGCAATCGCAACCCGCACCTGGACCGTGGCGAGATCGAAGCGGTGCTGAGCGCCAACCTGGCTGTGGATAAGATCATCTGGTTGCCGGACGGCCTGTTCAACGACGAAACCGATGGGCATGTGGATAACTTCTGCTGCTACGTGCGCCCGGGTGAAGTGCTGCTGGCCTGGACCGACGACCCGCAAGATCCGAACTACGCGCGCTGCCACGCCGCCCTCGACGTCCTGCAAAGCAGCACCGATGCTAAGGGACGCGCGTTCACAGTGCACAAAATGCCGATCCCGGGGCCGCTGTACGCCACCGAGGAAGAATGCGCCGGCGTGGACCCGGTGGACGGTACCCAGGAGCGCAACCCGAGCGTGCGGCTGGCGGGGTCCTACGTGAACTTCCTGATCGTCAACGGCGGCATTATCGCGCCGAGCTTCGACGATCCGCTGGACAGCCAGGCCAAGGCGATCCTGCAGCAGCTGTTCCCACAGCACGAAGTGGTGATGGTGCCGGGCCGTGAACTGTTACTGGGCGGCGGCAATATCCATTGCCTGACCCAACAACAGCCAGCCCCCGCACAAAAACTGAGTGCAGTTGTAACAGCGTTCGAGCGATGAGCGGGCGCTAGCCGGTTTCAGCGTTTTGAGCAAGCCCGCGGCCCAGCAAGGTCGCGGGCTTTTTTGTGTCCGCATGCCTATAAACACGGGACATTGGCATAGCTCTTGTATCGGTGTTGTCACAGTGGCCCAGGGTGATGACTGCGCAGTTCTGTCATAAACCTTGAGTAAGTTAGCCGCTCACGCAGTAGGAGAGAGCGCTGAAATGAATGCCGATATCAACCTGATGTACACGCGCACCTTCCACCCTTTGCGGGTCAACGGTGACGCGATCCATGCGCTGGCGCTCTGGTTGAAGGAAAACGGTTCGCGACAGATCCGGCAGCAGCCTGACTTGCGCAGCGTGATGAGTGAACGCTACCCGGCGGGGTTGTTCAGTGAGGAAGAAGTGCACGCGCTGTGTGAACTGATCGCACCCTTGTAGGAACCGGCCTGCCGGCGACGACGGCCTTGGGCCTGCGCTGATCTCGCCGACGCTATCGTCGGCAAGCCGGCTCCTACAGGTGGAGGGGGAATTTAGAAGCTGTAAGTGCCTGTGACCACCAGGCTGCGTGGCTCGCCTGGCTGGATCTGCGCCACGCTGGTCGCCGAGGCGTAGTAGGTTTTATCGGCGATGTTATTCAGCGCCGCGCGCAGGTCCCATTCCTTTTGACGGAACCCGGCCAATGCGTCCCAGCGACCATAACCTGGCATGACCACGGTGTTGAGGCTGTCGGCATAACGGTCGCCCACCAGGGTCAGCCCGGTTTCCGCGTACCAACCCATTTCCGGTTTCCAGGTGAGGAACAGGCTGGCATTGCGCTTGGCGACGTCGCTGACGCGCTTGCCTTCAAAGCCGTTGTTGTCCTTCACGACCGTGGCGTCTTGCAGGCCGATGCCGCCGCGCACCGACCAATTGCCGACAATCTTGCCAGTGGCGGTCAGCTCCACGCCACGCGAGCGCTGCAGGCCGCTGAGCAAGGTGATAGTGCGGTCCAGCGGGTCGCTGGTGCGGCGGTTGTAGAGTTCCAGTTCGTACACGGCGAGGGTGGTGCTGAGGCGGTCGTCGAGCCAGTCGCTCTTGACCCCGATTTCCTTCTGCTTGGTCAGTTCGGGGCTCAGGTCGTTGACGCTGCCGGCGGCGTTCGGGGTGATGCCGATCACGCCGCCGCCCGCCGGGGAAAAGGTTTTGCTCCACGAGGCGTAGAACGAGTGATGTTCCAGCGGCGTCCAGACCACACCGAAGCGCGGGCTGGTGCTGTGGCTTTCGACCGCTTGCCGGGTGTTGAGCAGCTTGTTCTTGGTGTCCACTTCAAATCGGTCGTAGCGCAGGCCAGCGAGCAATTGCCACTGATCATTCAGGCGCAGTTGGTCCTGTACGTATACGGCGCGGCTGTCGACTTCAGTGTGATTGTTGCTCGACACGCTCATTCGCCCGGTGTGGCTCAGGTGGCGATTCGGCTGGTTGAGGTCCAGGCTCGGCACGGCCTGCCCGCCACGGTTGACGGCCGTCGCGGTGTACAGCTTGGGATCGCGACGCTGGCTGCCCAGCTCAAGGCCGCTGAGCAGGCGATGCTCCAGGCCAAAGGTGCTGAAGCCACCTTCGAGCTCAAGGTTGTTGAAGATATTCAGGGTGGTCAGGTCCTGCTGCCAGCGCTGGCGTGTGACGCTGTGAGTCGCAGGCGCGTAGGCGGTCTGGTAAGTGTTGTCGAAATCGCTGTCGAGCTTGAACACGCCCAATGTCTGGCGCAGTTGCCAATTGTCATTGAGTTCGTAGGCCAGCTTGGAGCGCAGCGACTGGGTCTTGTCGTCGATGTAGTCGCGGCTGTCAAAGTAGGTGGTGCCACGGCTCACATCCGCGGGGCGGCCGTTGACGCCGGGGATGCCACGGTCCGGCGTGCGGTTGTAGCGGCTGTATTCGTATTGCACCAGCCAGTTCAGGTCCGGGGTCAGTTGCCAGCTCATGGACGGTGCGAACAACTGGCGATTGCCGCTGACGCCATCGCGAAAGCTGTTGTTGTCCTGGTTGCCCATGTTCAGGCGCAGGCTGAGGGTGTCGCTGGGGTCGGCACTGAGATCGGCATACAGGCTGCGTAAATCATTGCTGCCGCCCTGGGCCTCGATGCTCGAGGTGTGGCCGGCGATGGGCAGTTTGCTCACGCGGTTGACGATCCCTCCCTGACCGCCTCGCCCGTAAAGTACGGCCGCTGGCCCCTTGAGCACTTCGATGCGCTCGATGTTATGCAGGTCGCGCACGTATTGGCTGTCGTCGCGAATGCCATCCAGGTAAAAGTCATTGCTCGCGTCGAAGCCACGGATGCGCAAACTGTCGAAACGTGTGTCGGCGCCGCTGCTCACGTTGGGGATGCCGCTCAACGCCTGGCCGAGGTCATTGGTGCCGTAGGCGCGCAGGGTTTCGGTCTTTACCGAGTCGATCGCCTGGGGCACATAACGCACCGCAGTGGCGGTGCGGGTGGCGGTGGTGGTTTCCCTGACGCGGGGATCGTCTTCGTCGGCTTCGGCGCTGATCGAGGTTTCGGGCAGGGTGGTCGCCGCACAGGCAAAACCTGCAGACAGCAGAACAGAGAGCCCAAGGGTGAGGGGCATCAGGCGTGGGGCTGGCATGGGGAAATGTATCCGAATTGTTAGGGAGGAAGTTGCGCGTTAATGGTAATGCTTTGCATTTACGCGCGTTATCTATTCCCAAATGTATCGGCTTTGAAATATGTTACTAAATGTGTTTCAGAGGTCGCCAAAGGCGATTTTTTGTCGTTTCCAGAGCGGCAATAGGCCTTTGCTTAGAATTATTTCGCCTAAATACAGACGATTCACGAAATTGACACATAGTTCAACGCGCGACTAGGATTGCGCCCAACGCCTGTGGCTAACCGCCATGACTCATCCAATAAAAAAGGCCCGCGGCAGTTAAGTCGTCCGCGGGCTTTCTTTTTTCCTGGAAAAGTCGACACCAGAAAAGCGACACGGAGCCTGGTGTCACAGCGCGTACTCAACCAGTAATAAGGAATATAAGAAATGTTGAAGCAACGGATGGGTCTGATCGCTCTGGGGATTTTGAGCGCCACTCAGGCAATGGCCAACGACCAGGAGCAATCCAAGGGTTTTGTTGAAGACAGCCACCTGAACATCGCAGCACGTAACGCCTACATCAGCCGTGACTACAAGAACGGCAAGCAAGATAAAGCCGAGTGGGGCCAAGGCTTCATCGGTAAGTTGGAGTCCGGCTTCACCCAAGGCACCGTCGGTGTGGGTGTGGACGTCATCGGCCAATACGCTATCCGTCTGGACGGTGGTAAAGGTCGCGCCGGCGCGGGCGGCATCGACTTCTTCAAGCAGGGCAATGGCACCACCAACCCTGATGGCAGCAACAACCCGGGCTCGGCACCGCACGACCTGGCCAAAGGCGGCGCTGCCGTGAAGTTCCGCGTTTCCAACACCGTGCTCAAGTACGGTGATCAGTTCCCGGCCGTGCCTGTACTGCAGTACGACAACTCCCGTCTGTTGTCGGAAACCTACACCGGTACGTCGATCGTTTCCAAAGAGATCGCCGGTCTGCAACTGGACGCAGGTCACTTCACCAAGGAAGCGCGCAAGAGCATGGAAGGCACCGACAGCGGTCGCCTGAAGAGCATCGACTACATCGGTGGTAGCTACAAATTCACCGAAAGCCTGTCGGCTGCGCTCTACGCTTCCGACATGCAGGACGTGCTGAAGAAGCAATACGTCAACGTCAACTACGTGCTGGCCCTGCCAGAGAAGCAGTCGCTGACCTTTGACTTCAACGGCTACAAAACCAAGCTGGACAAGAGCTTCGCACTGGAAAACCAGAAAGACGAAGACGCCCGCGACAACAAAATCTGGAGCCTGGGCGCCACGTGGGCTGTCGGCCCGCACAGCTTCACTCTGGCTCACCAGCGCAGCACCGGCGACACCGGCTACCTGTATGGCGGCTACCGCAACGCTGGCGGCATCGGCGATGGCGGCAACACCATCCTGCTGGCCAACTCCTACTGGTCCGACTTCAACGGCAAGGACGAGCGTTCGTGGCAAGCAGCCTACGGTATCGACTTCGCTACCTTCGGCGTGCCTGGCCTGAGCTACAACGTTGCCTACGTGCGCGGTACCAACATTGACGACGGTTCCAACCGCGGCAATGGCACCGAGCGTGAAATCTTCAACCAGTTCAAATACGTCGTTCAGAGCGGCCCGGCCAAAGACCTGAGCCTGCGTGCGCGTGCGTCCTGGTTGCGTGTTTCCAGCAACGCCGACCAGTACAACGTAGGCGGTAACGAAATCCGTCTGTTCGCCGACTACCCGATCAACGTTTTCTAATTGATCTGGCGTCGCGCCTGATCCAAGGCGATAAAAACCCCGACTGGTTCGGGGTTTTTTTATGCCTGCGCAGAGTCCTCCCGGCTCTGCAGGACCTTGCGTGCAACAGACGCGTTGACGTAGTCGAGCATCAGCCTCAGGCCCTCGTAGGGTTCGATCTTCTGGTTGTCGATACACAGCTGCGCCATCTGCAGCAGCACTTGGCGTTTATTCTTGTTGATCCGCGCGCCGGGCACGCCAAACGCAGTCTTGCGCCGCTCAGGCAAGGGCGCATCCGGCTTCAACTCCAGCGTCACCCAGATGCCCTGCATGAACTGCAGCGAGACATCGGCGATGTGCTCGATCGGCAGCGGCTGCTTCAGGTTGGCGAAGACAAAATGCTCCGGCGTCAGGCGCAAGGCGACCTGCGCTGCGCGTTTGTACCGTCGCACGCCCAGCCCCAGGAATATCAGCGCGACGCTACCGACGGCGGCGCCCACGCCGATTGTCGACAACGGCGTGCTTTTCAGGCGCTCCGGGGCCAGCCAGGGGCGGGCCATTATCCACAGGGCGAACAGCACGAAGGGTATCGTCAATACCGCCATCAAGACGCCGCGCCATGCGCCGCCTTCATGCAGTGCGCGTTCGCCATCTGTCGAAACGACCAGGGTTTCCAGCAGTTGAGTGTGCACGGCGTTCTCGGCGACGGCCACCTCGAGCAGGTCACGTGACAGTTGCTCGCGCAGCGTCTGTGGCGCGCTGAAATAACCATCGATTTGCCCGTTCGCCGCGGCGGCGTCGACGGGGCGGGTGGCGGTGCGCAGCGCCTCGTCCAATGGCACCTCAAGCGCCTGCAGGCGTTCGCCATTGGACGGGTGGGAATCGGTCGGATGCGGCTGATGAATCTCCAGTGCTTCAGGCGGCAGATGCAATTCGCAACCGCTCAGCGCGGTGAGCACGGCGCGGGGCAAGTCTTCTTCTGATGCGGCGTCACATAACGTCAGCAGCGATTCCTCGACGTGGGCATGCAGCACCGACACCCGCAACAGCGCCGACGCCGCTGCACGATTGCCGGCCACGCGCGCACCGGCGGCATCCGCCAGCAGCTCGCGCTCGCGGCTCCAATGGTTCACCGCGTGATCAAAGTGCTGCATGAAAAACACGCCGAACAGAAATGATGGGCGCATCAGCCAGCCCTGGATCAGGTCGCTCGCCAGCAGGGTTTGCAGCAAAGCCTGCAGGCTGCGATTGACGCCGTCATAGATCGGCACAAAGCGCAGGCTGTAGTCGGTGTCTTCGCCGGCGAAGTGCGCCAGTTCATGGCCGATCACCGCGCCGATTTCGGCGCGACTCAGCAAGCCAAGGTGCAGCAGCGGCACGTGCAGGGTGCGCCCAGTCAAACGGGTCTGCGCCGGCAGCACACTGGCCTCGCTGGACGTCACATAAAAGCCCTGGGCCAGGCTCACGACGATATGGTCCGGCGCCAATGCACCCAGTGTGCTCGAAAGCTCATTCACCTGGCCCCACAAGGCCGGTGCCTGTTCGGGCGTCACCACAGCGCCGAAGATCTCCAGCGGTTCGGGCTTGAACATGCCCAGCATGTGCCGCAACTGTTTGAGCAACAGCCAGATCGAATACACGCAGAACGCCGCGACCACCCCCAGCACTGCCATCAGCTTGATTTCACCGCTGCCCAGCCGGCCGACATGCCACATCGCCAAACTTTCATAGCTCAAGGCGAGGGCGACCGTTGCTGCCATCGCCACCACATGGCTGACCAACACGTAGGGCAGCAAGCGGCTGCCGAGGGTGAACGCCTGCAAGAGTTTTTCCCGCGACTGCTGCGCCCGTTGCCCGGCCCACTGGGTGCCGAGCAGCGCCGCGAGGCCAATCAAGGCCGCCAGCAGCCCGAGGCCGATCACCCACGGTGCCAACGCCTGCAGTGCACGGTTGATGTGATGGGCGGTGGGCAGTTCGGCTTCGATCTTGTCCAGCCGCGAGAGCGCCAGTTGCACGCGGATTTTTTCTTTGCCGAGGTCGACGGTCGCGGCCGGGTCTTGCGCCGCCAGCGCCTGCAGTTGCTGCTTGGCGATCTCGACATTGAGGTGGTAGTCGATTACGGCGTTGCTGGTTTGGGCAGCGCGCTGGTGCTCCCAACCGCCGAGTGCGGCCAACAGCAGCGGGAAAATCACCAGCAGAAAGGTCAGCTTCAGGGCGTTCATGGGAGTCCGTTCTCAACGCGTGGGCTTCGGTTATACCGAAAAATACGCCAGCGAGGATAGAGCAATACGGCGCTGTTGATCCATTACACCGCGTCACTAATGAAGTACCCAGCCCCACCTTTATCCGCTCAAGGCGCACGCCTAAATTGGCCCCACTGCCAGCCCATCACCCCGATGGCCGGCGACTGGAGCCATTGCCATGCCCTTTGTCAGCCTGCGCATCACCCGAGACGGCGTTACCCCGGAGCAAAAAGCCCAGGTCATCGCCGAGTTCACCGAAACCCTCGAACGCGTCCTGCACAAACGCCCGGACCTGACCCACATCGTCATCGAAGAAATCGACACCGATAACTGGGGCTACGCCGGCATCACCACCACTGAGTACCGCAAATCCATTACCGGAGCATCATCATGAGTAAAGTCGTCATCGTTACCGGCGCTTCCCAAGGCATCGGCGCCGCCGTGGTCCAGGCCTACCGCGCCCTCGACTACCGCGTGGTCGCCACCTCGCGTTCGATCCAGCCGTCCACCGACCCGAACATCCTCACCGTCGCCGGTGACATCGGCGACTCCGACACCGCCCAGCGCGTCATCCGCGAAGCGCTGGCAGCCTTTGGGCGCATCGACAGCCTGGTCAACAACGCCGGTATCTTCATCGCCAAGCCTTTCACCACGTACACCCAAGAGGACTACGCCAACGTGCTCGCGGTGAACCTCAACGGCTTCTTCTACATCACCCAACTCGCCATTGCCGAGATGGAAAAACGCGGCGCCGGCCACATCGTCAGCGTCACCACCAGCCTGGTCGACCATGCCGTCGACGGCGTGCCTTCGGTGCTCGCCAGCCTCACCAAGGGCGGGCTGAATTCGGCGACCAAGTCGCTGGCGATTGAATACGCCAAGCGCGGGATTCGGGTCAACGCAGTGAGCCCGGGGATCATCAAGACGCCGATGCATGCCGAGCCCACCCACGCGGCACTCGGGAAGTTGCACCCGATGGGGCATATGGGCGAAGTGAGTGACATCGCCCAGGCGATTATTTATTTGGAGCAAGCGGCATTCGTGACCGGCGAGATTCTGCATGTGGACGGCGGCCAAAGTGCCGGGCACTGAGTGCGGGTGGCTTGAGTCAATGACGCCCGCCGACTAGTCTCGATGGCGGGCACCGCTGCACAAAAACCTTCCACCGACTGTTCGGGATGAGATCAAAATCGGCAAGGCTGCGCGCGAACAGTTTTCAGGCGGGTTCGATGCTGACCCAATAGCGGGTCAGGTAGCGCACCCTTACCGGCAGGGTTTTGCTCAGGTTCTCCAGCACGGTGTCGGTGTCGTCAATGCGGAACGCGCCGGAAATGCTCAGGTCCTGGACCTGCGGCGCGCAACGCAGCACGCCTGGGCGGTAACGACCCAACTCGGTGATGAAGTCGCCGAGGCGCCAATCGTCCACGCTCAACATGCCGCGAACCCATGCCGCCGAGCCAGGAGGCAGAGGACGCGCGTTTTCAAGCGCATCGTGATCGAACGTGACCTGTTGGCCGGCCTCCAGGCGCAACGCCTGTTCTGGTTGGCGGCGCGGGCGGACTTCAACGGCGGCCTCCAGCACACCGACGTGGGTGCTGTCTTCCAATTGGCGAACGCTGAACTGGGTGCCGAGCGCCTTGATCGTGCCGTCGCCGGTGCTGACGATGAGCGGGCGCCGGGCCGGGTCCTTGGCGGTCTGCACCAGGATTTCACCCTGGTACAGCTGGATCAGCCGCTGTTGGGCGTCGAAGCGGATATCCAGCGCCGTGCCGGTGTTCAACTCCAGTTGCGTGCCATCGTCGAGCCTCAGCGAGCGCCGTTCCCGGGTGTGGGTGCGGTGTTGTGCGAGCACCGCGCGATACGGCACCTGTTCCACCGCCAGCCACGAACAGCCACCTACCGCGAGCAGCATGCCGAGAATCTTCAACACAGCGCGACGTTGTTTCTGCGCCGCGCCCAGACCGGAAAGCGCCGCCTGGCGAGGCATCTTCGCCCACTGCTGCTGCAGCGCCTCGACCCGTGCCCACGCCGCCGCATGTTGCGGGCTCGCCTGCAACCAGGCCTGCCAGGCGTGAGTGCGCGCCTCGTCCGGCGTACCGTCATTGAGCTGCACGTACCAGGTGGCGGCGGCCTCCAGCGTCTTGAGGTCCGGCGGTGTAGCCATCAGGTTTCGACCAGCAACAGGCATTGGGTCATGGCGCGAACCAGGTGATTTTTCACCGTGGTGACCGACACCCCGAATCGCTCGCCAGCCGCTACGTAATTCAGACCTTCCAACTGCACCGCGAGAAAAATCTCGCGTGTGCGCGTGCCCAACTCATCCAGCAGCGTGTCGATGGACACCAGCATCTCAATGATCGACAAGCGCACCTCCGGCGACACCTCCACCGGCTCCGGCCGCAGCGCCAATGCCTGCAGGTAAGCCTGCTCGATGGCCCGGCGCCGGGATTTATCGATCAGCAACGAACGCGCAATCGCACTCAGATAGCCGCGCGGCTCACGGATGGGCGTAGTGTGGCGAGCCGTCATCACCCGTACGAACGTGTCCTGTGCCAAGTCGGACGCATCCGCAGCATTCCCCAGGCGCACCCGCAACCAGCCCTTCAGCCAACTGTTGTGTTCGCTGTACAGCTGGTGAAGTGTTGAAGGATCGAGGGTCGACATGAGCGTGCCACCGAAGTGTAAATGGTAATGGCTCTCATTATTGTGATGGCACGTTTATTAGGCAAGGCCTTTGAATGTTCTTTTAGTGCGCTCGGTACTATTAAAATGTCGGTCTTTTACAACTTTCCGTTCTTACATATCCGCACTTTCCAGCGACTGAACTCGTTAGCGAACGCCCTCCATGGCTCCATTTATGTCGTCAAATAAGTGACGTTTTTCCGCAAAAAATGCCGTTGGGCGGCAGATAAGACAAAGCGTTGACAGTTTGATATTCATCCAACATTATTCGCGACGGTTTTGATGGCTCTAAGCCATTAAAATGACATTAATGACGCGCGTTCGTCCCGCTGTGGTTTTTCAAGATAAAGGGATATGGCGGCTCGGATTCAAACGGTCCGGCGGCGTCGGCCAGAGTTAACTAATAAACGCTGTCACTTTATTTAGCAGGCTCGCTTCTACACGCCTGCGCTCGAGTCTTTAGGAAGAAAACTACATGGCTGTTGGACGAATTCTGGTTACGGGTGGTGCAGGTTTCATTGGTTCACATCTGGTAGATGCTTTGCTTGGCAAAGGCTACAGGATTCGCGTACTCGATAACCTCTCGACCGGCAAGGTGACGAACCTGCCCGTCGACAATGCCGACCTCGAACTGGTCGTCGGTGACGTGGCGGACAGCGCCGTCGTTGACCAGGCCATGCGCGACTGCAGCGCCGTCGTACACCTTGCCGCGGTGGCGTCGGTGCAGGCGTCGGTAGACGATCCTGTCGCCACTCACCAAGCCAACTTCGTCGGCACCCTCAATGTCTGCCAGAGCATGCTCAAGGCCGGCGTGAAGCGCGTGGTGTTCGCCTCCAGCGCCGCGACCTATGGCAACAACGGCGAAGGCACGGCCATCACCGAAGACACCCCGAAGTCGCCACTGACTCCTTATGCCAGCGACAAGTTGGCCAGTGAGTACTACCTGGACTTCTATCGCCGCGAGCACGGCCTGGAACCGGTGATCTTCCGTTTCTTCAATATCTTCGGCCCGCGCCAGGATCCTTCCTCGCCGTACTCCGGTGTGATCAGCATCTTCACCGAACGCGCGTTGGCCCGTAAGCCGATCACGGTCTTTGGTGACGGCGAGCAGACGCGCGACTTCGTCTATGTGCAGGACCTGGTCAGCATCCTGGTCCAGGCCGTGGAGACTCGCAAACCGGCCCCTGAAGCCATCAACGTCGGGCTTAACCGCGCGACCAGTCTCAATGACCTGATCGCCGAACTGGGCAAGGCCACGGGCACCCCGCTGAACGTGACTTACCAGGCGCCACGCCAAGGTGACATTCGCCATTCGCGCGCCAACAACACCCGTTTGCTGGAACGCTTTGCACTCCCGGAACCGACCTCCATCGGCCAGGGTTTGGCGCAGCTTTTGCGAAGTTTGTAACTCGCCGGTCAACCTGTCCGTCGTTAACGCAGTATTGGCTCAGTCATTTTTCAAGAGTGAATTATGGAAATCGTTTTCCGCAGGACGCGTGTCCGCGTGATCGCTGAGCGGCTATTAGCTGCTCTTGCCTTGTTCGTCGGCGGGCCAGCGGTCCAGGCTGCTGCGTTACCCCAGCCAGCCAGCGTGGCTTTCTGGTACGCCGACCAGCCGCCACTGCCAGAGTTGTCGCAATTCGACTGGGCCGTGGTCGAGCCAGGCCATATGACACCGGGCGATGTGAAAACCTTGCGGGCCCTGGGCAGCCAGCCGTTTGCCTACTTGTCCGTTGGGGAGTTCGACGGCAACAAGGCGGAAATCGAAAAGGCCGGGCTGACCAAAGCTGTTTCGCCGGTACGCAACAATGCCTGGGACAGCCAGGTCATGGACCTCACTTCACCCGCCTGGCGCGAGCATTTGTTTGGCCGTGCGAAGGCGTTGGAAGCCCAGGGTTATGCCGGTCTGTTTCTCGATACGCTCGACAGTTTCCAACTGGTGCCCGCAGCCTCCCGTGAAGCCCAGCGCGTTGGCCTGGCCAGCCTGCTGCGTGAATTGCACAAACGTCAGCCCAAGCTGAAGCTGTTCTTCAACCGTGGTTTCGAAGTACTGCCCGAGCTGGACGGCGTCGCCGCCGCCGTTGCGGTCGAGTCAATCCACGCCGGCTGGGATGCCGCCGCCAAGCGTTATCGCCCGGTATCGGAGTCCGACCGCGCGTGGCTGGAAACACACCTGCAACCGCTGCGTGCCAAAGGCGTCCCGTTGGTCGCGATCGACTACCTGCCGCCGGAGCGCCGCGAAGAAGCCCGCACGCTGGCCAAGCGTCTGCGCGACGAAGGCTTTATCCCGTACATCAGCACCCCGGACCTCAACACACTGGGCATCAGCAGTATCGAAGTGCAGCCGCGCCGTATCGCGTTGATCTACGATCCGCGTGAAGGCGCGATGGAAGACGCCGCCGGCCATACCAACCTTGGCGGTCTGCTCGAATACCTGGGCTACCGCGTCGACTACCTGCCGGCCGACAGCAATCTGCCGCTCTACAGCTACAGTGGCCTGTACGCCGGCGTGATCACTTGGATGACCAGCGGCCCGCCGCAGGATGCCCCGGCGTTCAACCGTTTCCTCAATGCGCGCCTCGACGAGCAGGTTCCCGTGGTGTTCTTCAGCGGGCTGCCGGTCGAAGACAAGCTGCTGCTCAAGCGCCTGGGCCTCAAGCGCGATGTGCCGCCGGCGACACAGATGTTGACCGTCACCCATCAGGACAAGGCCCTGCTCGGCGCTTTTGAAGCCCCTGTAGTACCGCGCTCCCGTGATCTGGCCGCAGTCTCGGTACTGCCCGGCGGCCCGACCCCGGCGCTGTCGTTGAAAGGCGTCGGCGGCGACGTATTCACCCCGGTAGTAGTGGGCAAATGGGGTGGCCTGGCCCTCGCGCCCTATATCCTGGAAATCAACAACGAGCGCAGCCGCTGGATTCTCGATCCCTTTGCGTTTCTCCAGGCCAGCCTGCGCCTGCCGAACCAGCCACGCCCGGACACCACCACCGAAAATGGCCGTCGCATCGCGACCGTGCACATTGATGGCGACGGCTTTCCTTCGCGTGCCGAAGTACGCGGCACGCCTTACGCCGGGCGTCACACCCTGGATGACTACATCAAGCCCAACCCGTTCCTGACTTCGGTGTCGATCATCGAAGGGGAAATTTCGCCGCGTGGCGCGTTCCCGTTCCTGGCACGCGAACTGGAGCCGATTGCGCGCGAGATCTTCGCCAACCCGAAAGTTGAAGTGGCCACCCACACCTTCAGCCACCCGTTTTTCATGCAGCCGAACAAAGCCAAGAAGCGCGAGAACTTCAACGCGGAATACGGCATGAACATGAAAATCGCCGGCTACGACAAAATTGATTTTCGCCGTGAAATCTTCGGCTCGCGCGACTACATCAACCAGAACCTGACCACCCCGCAAAAGCCGGTGAAGATGGTGTTCTGGCCAGGTGACGCGCTGCCATCGTCCGACACGATCAAACTGGCCTACGACGCTGGCTTGAAAAACGTCAACGGTGCCGAAACCATCATGACCAAGGCCAACCCGTCGCTCACGGGCCTCAACCCGCTGCTGCGACCGACCCCGGGCGGGCTGCAATACTACGCGCCGATCATCAACGAAAACCTCTACACCAACCTGTGGAAGGGGCCGTATTACGGTTTCCGCGAGTTGATCGAGACCTTCGAGCTCACCGACAGCCCCCGCCGCCTGCGCGGGCTGCATCTTTACTATCACTTCTACTCCAGCACCAAGCAGGCTTCGATCAAGGCCATGCATGAGATCTACGGCTACATGCGCGATCAGCAGCCGATGTCCTTGTGGATGAGCGATTACGTCGACCGCCTGCACGGCTTGTACCAGGCGAGCCTGGCGCGAACCGCTGACGGGGCCTGGCAGATCCGCGGGATGGACGCGCTGCGCACCGTGCGCCTTGACGCGCAAATGGGCTGGCCGGACCTGCTCCAATCCCAAGGCATCGCCGGTGTGCGCGACTTGCCGCAAGGGCGCTATGTGGCGCTGAGCAGCGACAAGGCCTTGCTGGTGCTGCGCCCGGATCGAGACCCCAGGCCCGCCCTGGAGGAGGCAAATCTGCCGTTGCTTGACTGGCGCTACGTCGATGCAAATCGCGTGAGCTTTGCGTTTGCCGGTCAGTTCGACCTGACCTTCTCCGTACGCTCGGCGACGGCTTGCCGCGTGGAAGTCGATGGACAGCGTTTCGCGGGCAAGGCGTCAGCCGGCCTCTGGACTTTTCAATTACCTATGAAGCAGGTGAGTAATGGTCAGCTCCTCTGCAACTAAAAATAGCCGCCTGCTCAATCCTTGGGCATTGGCGGTAGTCGCGGTCGCCGTGGGCGGCCTGCTGTGGGCCACGTTCCAGCGCGAAGAAGTCTTCCAGCCGGATGGGCGCCAGCCGGACGCAGTGTCGGCCAACTACGCCGAGCTGCTGCTGACGGCCCACCCGGATGACGACCACCTGCGCCTGCAGTTGGTTGATTTGCTGATTCGCCTCGGTGACTACACCAAGGCGCGCCAGCACCTGGAGGCCTGGCCCAAGCCGCAGCCGGAAACCCAGGCGTACTATCGCCTGGAACTGGATGCTCTGGTCGCGGCCAGCAGCAACGACCTGATTGCGCAGCAGGCGCTGGTCGAGCGCCTGGAAACATTCGATCACCGCAAACTTGCGGTGCCACAGCTGCAGAACCTGGCGAAGCTGGCGCTGACATTGCAGGCACCGGCATTTGCTGCCAGCGTGTTCGAAGAGATCGCCGCGCGCGATCCGGCGCAGCGCAGTGAATCACTCAAAGCCGCTGCGCAGTGGTTCATGGCCGGTGAAAAACCCGCGCGTGCCGCGCAGATCTACCTGCAACTCAAACGCGATGCCCAGCAACCGGCCGAGCGACGTGAGTACGCACAACTGGCGTTCAACAGCCTGTTGTCGGCAGGGCAAGATGAGCAAGCCGCACAGGTGCTCTCCGATGAGTTGCCCGACCTCACCAACCCGCAGACCGATCCGGCATGGCTGGAGCAGGGCGTCGATGTCGCCGTGGCGACCAAGCATTACGACCTTGCCCAGCGCGTGCTCCAACAGTGGCGCGTGCTGCAGCCGGACAACCCGAAAATTGCACTGAAAGAATTCCACGTGCGCCTGGCCATCAATGACCTGGCCGGTGCCTGGGAAACCGGCCAGCAATTGACCGTCGATTACCCGGATGACACCGAGCTGCTCGAGCAAATGGCCCGCCTCGGTGAGTGGCGCGGCGATAACGAAGCGGCCCTGGACTACTGGGTTCGCCTGCTCAAGCTCAAGGAAGACCCGGCCACCCGCGAACACGCCTGGCGCCTGGCCAGCCAACAGTTCGACTTTGACCGCTCGATCCCGTTGCTTGCCGAGATCATGCAACAGCGCGCACTCACCGATATCGAGCTGGATGCGTTGATCTACGGTCACGAATCGCGCGGTACACCGGCCGAGGCCGAAGCCTGGTTGCGTACTTACCTGCGCAAATACCCTTCGCACCGCCTGGCCTGGACCCGCTTGCTGCAAAACCTGGAGAACACCGGGCAGTTCGCCGCCAAAGGCAAGCTCTACAAGGACTACGCCAAACGCTACAAGCTGACCACGGCCGAACAGGTCGACTGGGCCAGCACCCACATGAAGCTGTTCGAAGAGCAGGCTGCGTGGGACGTGGTCAAGGTGGATGATCCCTCCATTCAGGATCCGGAGTACTGGCACACACGTGCCGCACTGGCTTGGGACCTGGAGCGCGATGAGGATTTGCGTGTGTCGCTGGAGCGCCTGCTCGCCATCAACGGCAAGTTGGTCAGCGGCGACGAGAGTCAGTTGATCTCCCTGTACCGCGTCAGCAACCCCCAGCGCGCGCTGGAGTTGATGGTTGCCAGCTGGCACCGCGCCCAGGATCCTCAACGCCTGGTCGAAGCCCTGCAGCTCGCCCAGGAATTGCAGGACTGGGACCAAGTGATCGCCTTGCTGGATGACGCCCGCAAATACCCGCAGGCCTACGAGCAAGCCCAGGTCCTGGCCGTGCGTGGCGCGCTGGCTATCGAGCAGGGCGACACGGCCGAGGCCGAGCGCCTGTACCTGCTCGGCCTGTCAAACTACCCGGATGACAACCTGTTCCGCGAGCGCCTGACCTGGTTGTATGTCGACCAGGCCGACACCGCCAAGCTCAAGCCACTGCTCACCAAGTGGCGTGCCTATGCGCGTGAAGACCGCTTGCTGTGGCTGCCGTTTGCAAGCGCCAGCCAGTTGCTGGGGCGCGACACCGAGGCCTTGGCGTGGTACCGCATGTACCTCAAGCTCACCCCGAACGACTGGCTGGTGCAAGCGGCCTATGCCGATGCACTGGACACCGCCGGTTACCAGGACGCCGCCCAGCGCCTGCGCTTGAAGCTGCTGCGTAACCCTGAGGCCGACAACCTGCAACCTTCGTCCCAGCGCTATGCGATCTGGCTGCGGTTGATGTCCAGCAGCTACTCGCCTCGCAAGGCGCAGCAGGAATTGTTGAAGTGGAAGGACGGTTCGCCGTCGATGAAGCAGATGTGGTTCGAACGTCTGCTGGCCCGCCTGGACGCGACCAACCAGGAAGCGCAGAAAGACCAGTGGTTGGAGTGGGCACGCAGCCAAGGCTTGAAAGTCGATCGCTACGAGCAGATCCAGGAAGCCCTGCGCAGCCGCAACAAGGCCCAGGTTGAAACCCTGCTGGCCAGCAGCGACTTGAACCCGGCCCAGCGCTCCCAAGCGCTGAGCCGTCTGGGGCGCACCAACGAAGCCCTGGAGACGAGCCTGTCTGCCCTCGGCGACGACCAGCCGTCTTCAGTGAACGAGCAACTGCGTCGCCAGGCCGTGGAAATTCACGAAAGCACCCCGCAAGGCGCGTTGCTGTCCTATCAGAAGCAGGATTTCGGTGGCCTGTCGTTTGACTCGCCGCGCCTGGAAATCGCGCATAACCTGGGCGACAACTGGTACGCCGACCTTGAAGCCGAGCACGGTAACTACAAGGGCGACGACATCATCTCGTCCCGTATCGGTGATGAGAGCAATGCGGCCCTGACCCTGGTTCGCTCGGTGGAAAACGGCAGTTGGAAGCTCTTCGCCGACACCAGCCAGCGCAAGGACGATGACCGTAACGGCCTGGGCCTGTCACGCATGTGGCAATTGGGTAACAGCCACCAGATCGAGACCGGCCTGGACTGGCATCGCAAGAGTGACGACAGCGGCCTGATGCGTGCTTTCGGCCAGCAGGACCGCGCCTGGGTGGGTGGCCGTCACGGCCTGACCGCACGCGATCAGTTGAGCTGGGAAGTGGCGCAGCGGTCGTTCTCGACCCGCGCGGGTGACTCGCTGGGGACTGGTCAGGCGTTGAAGCTGGAACTCAACCACACGCTGGAATTCGCCGGGCCTAACTGGACGGTGCGCAGCGGCCTGGATTATCAGAAAAACAACGTGAAGGATCGCAACCTGGACTACCTGTCCAGCCGCAATGGCGGCGCCGTCAAGATCACGCCTCAGTCGACCGATCCTGACACCGGCCAGCTTGATCCTCTCGATGTCGACACCGTGACCGGCGCCGACCTGCTGCAAAGCCGCTATGGCCAGCTCTACGTCGGCACTTCGTGGCGTCGTGGCATACCCGGCGCACTGGTGCGCAGCAAGCCGCAGTACACCTGGCTGGTGGACATGACGGCGGGCTGGCAATGGACCGATCAGACTTTCAACTACGGCATCAACACGGGCATCGGGTTTGAAGTGCTGGGTGATGACGAACTGGCCCTGACCTTCGGTTACCAATCTGCCCCACAGGGCGGGGATGGCAAGTCCGGCGGCACACTGGGCATGAGCTACGGCGTGCGTTTCGGGCGCTGATTACAGAATCTACGGGAGAAAAACCTATGCAAGCAATTCGTACACTGAGCCTGGCCCTGACAGTACTGTTCGTCGCCGGTTGCTCGAGCTTCACCAGTGAAAACAGCCCGAACCTGTCGCGCAGTGCGAAATGGGGCATCGTGCCGATGGTCAACTATTCCCAGACCCCGCAAGCCGGTGAGCGCAGCGAGCAGATCCTGCTCAGCGTCCTCAGCAGTCACGGTCTGCAGCCTCGCGTTTACCCGACCACTACCCAGGGCGAACAAGCGCTGATGGATGACAACGAGCGCCTCACCGGCGCCCTCGAGTGGGCCCGCGACCAGAAGCTCGACTACGTCGTTGCAGGCAGCGTCGAAGAGTGGCAATACAAGAACGGCCTGGACGGCGAGCCAGCGGTCGGCATCAGCCTGCGCGTGCTGGACGCCAAGGACGGTACCGTGCTCTGGAGCAAGAGCGGCGCGCGCGCCGGCTGGTCCCGTGAAAGCCTGGCGGGCAATGCTCAGACGGTAATCGACAAACTTGTTGGCGCCCTTCGGTTCGAGTGAACGCAATGAATTCTCCACACATGGATTACAGCCTGGCGCCCCGCGCCAGCGGGCCGGTGTCTTGGCTGGAAACGCTGATAGTGACGGGTGCCGCGATTGGCCTCGGCCTCTGGCTGACTCCCGAAGACCCGTTGCAGATGCACGGTGGTTTCCCTTGGGTAATCCTGGCGCCGCTGCTGTTAGGTGTGCGTTACGGTTTTGTACGCGGCTTGTTCAGCGCAGGTCTGCTGGTGGTGGCGTTGTTTGTGCTGCGCTACACCGGGCATGCAGGCTACACCGAGCTTGAGCCGTCGTTTATCGTCGGCGTGCTGGTGTGCGGGATGCTCGTGGGTGAAGTTCGCGACCTGTGGGTGCGCCGCCTGGAGCGTCTGCAGATGGCCAACGAGTACCGTCAGTACCGTCTTGATGAGTTCACCCGCGCTCACCAGATCCTGCGGGTTTCCCATGACTTGCTGGAGCAGCGCGTCGCTGGCAGCGATCAGAGCCTGCGCAGTTCGTTGCTGGGCCTGCGCGAGAAGCTGCGCAGCATGCCGATCGAAGGCGATGCCTTGAGCGACCTGGCCGAGCCGATCGTGGCGATGCTGGGCCAGTACGGTGCCCTGCGCGTTGCCGGGCTATACCGTGTCGATGAAAGCGAAAAAAATGTGCTGCCCGAGGCCTTGGCCATGATCGGCGTGATGGGCCCGTTGGGCACCGACGACGGTCTGATCACCCTGTGCCTGGAACGTGGCGAGCTGGTCAGCGTGCGTCAGGACCTGATCGACTCCGGCAACTCCGCGCAGTTCTCATCGCTGCAGGCATGCATCCCGCTGATCGACGCCGAAGGTCGCCTGCTGGCGATCCTGGCGGTCCGGCAGATGCCGTTCTTCGCGTTCCAGGACCGCACGCTGAGCCTCCTGTCGTTGCTCGCCGGCCACATCGCCGACCTGTTGCGCCGCGATCCGCAAGTGCTGCGCCTGCCCGATGCCGACGCGCAGCAGTTCACCTTGCAGCTCAAGCGCTCGCTGGTGGATGCGGAGCAGCACACGTTGCCGGCCGGCCTGTTCGCGTTTGAAATGACGCGCCCCAACGACGAGTTGACGCGTTTGATGGAGCGCAGCCAGCGTGGTCTCGACCTGCACCTGCCGGTTCGCAACAACCGCGATCATCCTTTGCTGTTGGTCCTGTTGCCGCTGACCAGCCCGGAAGGCACCCAAGGCTACCTGGCGCGTATCGGCCTGTTGTTGCACGAGCACTTCGGCATCGACACCGATTTTGACAGCCTGGGTGTGCGGGTAATGCCTTTCAACCTGGAGCCTGGCTGTGACCGCAACGGGCTGCGTAACTTTCTTCACAACGAGTGTGGCCTGAATGATCAGCAAGTGGCTGTTTAGCGGAGCCTTGTTGTTAGAGGCGGGCAGCTGGGCCAGTTTGTGGCTCAATGCGCCGGAGTTGCATCAACTGCTGGTGTTTATCTTCAGCCACGGCCTCGCCTGCCTGATGCTGTGCGCTGCCGTGTGGCGGATGCTGCCGGCGCGCTACCGTGCACCGCTTCCCTGGAGCCCGCTGTTCATTTTCTGCCTGGCATTCTTCGTGCCGGTCATCGGTACCCTGGGCGTAGTAGCGGCAATCTTCCCGGCGCTGTACCTGCCGCGCAAACGCGACCGCCAGGCCTGGCAGGCTGTCGGCATCCCGGGCCTGCCGTTCCGTGCGCAGGCGCAGACACGCACGCCGATTTTTGCCGATGGCGGCCTGCAGGATGTGTTGCGTCACGCGCCCGATCCGGACCAGCGCCTGGCGGCCTTGCTGGCGACGCGGCGCATGCCCGGCAAGGACGCGGTGCCCATCCTCAAATTGGCCCTGGGCGATCCGAGTGACGATGTGCGCCTGCTGGCGTACTCGATGCTCGACAAGCAGGAAAGCGACATCAACCTGCACATCCAGATGGCCCTGGAGCAATTGGCCGGCGTAAGCCCACGCATGGCAGGCCCGGTGCACAGCATGCTGGCGCGCTGGTATTGGGAGCTGGCCTACCTCGGCCTGGCCCAGGGCAGTGTGCTCGAACACGTCCTCAATCAAGCCAGCGAACACGCCGAGCAAGGTTTGGCCGCGGGCGAGGGCGGCGAGCTGCTGCTGTTGGCGGGACGTATTGCGTTGGAGCGCGGCGAGAACGAGCGGGCTGAAGCGCTGTTGCACGAGGCCGAGCGAAATGGCCTGGGCGCCGCGCAATTGCTGCCGTTTCATGCTGAGCTGGCGTTCGAAGCCGGTCGTTATCACGAAATCCCTGGGTTGCTCGCCAGCCTTCCCGAGAAAACCCGCCAGCGTCCACCGTTCGCTGAGCTGGTGAGGAGCTGGAATGAATCATAAGGAAGCGACACCCACCGCTGATATCTGTCTGTTGCTGGAAGGCACCTGGCCGTACGTGCGCGGCGGGGTATCGAGCTGGATTCACCAGATGATCCTGGGCCTGCCGGAGCTGACCTTTTCGGTCATGTTCATCGGCGGCCAGCGCTCGGCGTACTCCTCGCGACGCTATGAAGTGCCGACAAACGTGGTGCACATCGAAGAAGTGTTCCTTGAGGATGCAACCCATCCCGCCAACCAGCGCGGTAAGCCGCGCGAGGCCGACCCGCAGCAGTTGGCCGACCTGTATCGCTTCTTGCACCACCCGGACGCGCCCCCGCGCGAGCTGGGCGAGCGCATGCTCAATTGCATCGCCGAAGGGCACATGACCCTCGACGATGTACTGCGCAGCCGCGCCAGTTGGGAGACCCTCAGCGAAGGCTATCGCCAGCATTGCGCCGACCCCTCCTTCGTCAATTATTTCTGGACCCTGCGCTCCCTGCAGTCGCCGTTGCTGATGCTCGCCGAAGCTTCCCGCAAGATGCCGCGTGCACGGGTGCTGCACTCGATCTCCACCGGTTACGCGGGGCTCCTGGGCTGCATCCTCAAGCATCGCTGGGGATGTCCTTACCTGCTCAGCGAGCACGGTATCTACACCAAGGAGCGCAAGATCGACCTGGCCCAGGCCACGTGGATCGCCGAAAGCTCCGGGCAGGCGCTCAACCGTAGCCTCGATGGCGGCTCGGGGTATATCCGCACGCTGTGGGTGCGCTATTTCGAACGTATCGGCCAGTTGGCCTACAACAGCGCCGACAACATCATTGCCTTGTACGACGGCAACCGTCAGCGCCAGATCAAGGACGGCGCCGACCCGAGCCGCACGCAGTTGATCGCCAATGGCATCGACCTGTCGCAGTGGGCAAAGGCCTTGGAATCCCGCGAGCCGGGCATTGCGCCGGTGGTGGGGCTGATTGGGCGGGTAGTCCCGATCAAGGACGTCAAGACCTTCCTGCGGGCCATGCGCGGTGTGATCAGCGCCATGCCACAGGCCGAGGGCTGGATTGTCGGCCCTGAAGAGGAAGACCCCGAGTACGTCAGCGAATGCCGCAGTTTGATGGCCAGTCTGGGGCTTGAAGGCAAGGTGCACTTCCTGGGCTTCCAGCGCATCCAGGACATTCTGCCCAAACTGGGCCTGATGGTGCTGACCTCGATCAGCGAGGCCCAGCCGTTGGTGATCCTCGAAGCCTGGGCCGCCGGTACACCGGTGATCAGCAGCGACGTCGGTTCGTGTCGAGAATTGATCGAAGGCGGCAGCGCCGAAGACCGCGACCTTGGCCTCGCCGGCAAAGTGGTGGCGATCGCCGACCCACAAGCCACCTCGGCGGCGATCCTCGAACTGCTGCGCAGCCCGGAACGCTGGAAGGCCGCACAGGCCAGCGGGCTCTTGCGGGTCCACCGTTACTACACCGAAGCCTTGATGCTGCAGCGCTACCGCGACCTGTACCAGGCAGCCATGGAGAACAATTAAATGGCCGGTATTGGCTTCGAACTGCGCAAGATTCTTTCGCGCGACTCATACACCGCAACCCTGCACGCCTACGTGTATGCAGGCTTGATCAGCTCCGGGCCGTGGGTGTTGTCGATCATCAGCGTGATGCTGGTGGGGATCATCAGCCTCGGCCTGTTGTTGCCCAACTCACTGGTCGGGCAGTTCCTGGTGACGGTGACCTACCTGATGGCCAGCTCGCTGATCCTCACGGGTGGGCTGCAGTTGTTCTTCACCCGCTTTGTGTCCGACCAATTGTTCGAGCAACGCTACGAGCAAATCCTGCCGAACCTGTTGGGCATCCTGTTGATGGTCACCGTCGGCGCCGGCGTACTGGGTGTCATCGTGCTGGCGCTGCTGTTCGATCAGCCCCTGATCTACCGCGTGCTGGTACTGTCGAACTTCGTGGTGCTGTGCAACCTGTGGCTGGTGATCATCTTCCTCTCGGGGATGAAAAAATATAACCGCATCCTGCTGGTGATGGTGGTGGGTTACGCGCTGATGGTGGCGAGTGCCTGGCTGCTGAGCTTCCTGAAGATGCCCGGCCTGTTGCTGGCGTTGTTGATCGGGCACGGCAGCCTGCTGTTCCTGTACCTCTACGACATCCTGCGCGAATACCGTGCCGAGAAAATGATTGCCTTCGATTTCCTCAATCGTCGCAACGTGTTCCTCAGCCTGCTGGTCACCGGGTTCTTCTACAACTTCGGCATCTGGGTCGACAAGATCCTGTTCTGGTTCAACCCCGGCACTTCCAACGCCGTCATCGGCCCGCTGCGCGCCTCGATCCTGTATGACATGCCGATTTTCATCGCGTACCTGGCGATCATCCCTGGCATGGCGGTTTTCCTGGTGCGCATCGAAACCGACTTCGCCGAATGGTACGACCGGCTGTTCCGCGCCATCCGCGACGGCGAGACCTTGCAGCACATCGGTTCGCTGAAAACCGAAATGACCCTGTCCATTCGCCAGGGCCTGCTGGAAATCTGCAAGGTCCAGGGCCTCACCGTGGTCCTGCTGTTCCTCTTCGCGCCGCGCTTGCTCGAGTGGATCGGCATCTCCAGCTACTACCTGCCACTGTTCTACATCGACCTGATCGGTGTGAGCATCCAGGTGGTGTTCATGGCGCTGCTCAACGTGTTCTTCTACCTCGACAAACGTCGCGTGGTACTGGAACTGTGCGTACTGTTCGCCGTGTTGAACGCCGGCCTGACCCTCCTCAGCATGCACCTGGGCCCGAGCTTCTTCGGCTACGGATTCACGCTGTCGTTGCTGGTGTGTGTCCTGCTGGGGCTGGCGCGCCTGTCGTCGGCGCTGGAAGACCTGGAATATGAGACGTTCATGCTGGCGCGTTAAGCGCTTTTGCGGGTGATAAAAAGGGCACTTGGCGGTTAGGTAAGTGCCCTTTTTTGTTGCCTGCGGCTTATTGCTCGGCGTTGCCGGGGTGGACAGCGCCTGAGGGCATGTTGCGGCGCACTCCTGCCCAGGCAGGATGTAGTCATTCTCAGACGATGTAGCTTACATGCTCCACTTCATGGTCACGGCCACGTTACGCGGGTCGCCGAAGATATTTGCGCCCGCCGGGTTACTGATGCTCTGGTAGTAGTGCTTGTCGAACACATTGTTCAGGTTGGCTTGGACCTTGAGGTTTTTGTTCACGTTGTAGCCGGTCATCAGGTCGACGATGCTGTAGCCGCCCTGCGATACGCCGTAGGTTGTGTATGTGCTGCTCTGGCTACGGAATGAACCGCCGATCGACCATTTTTCGAGGTCGCCCGGCAATTGATAGGTGGTGGACAGCTTGAGCAGGTTGTATGGCGTATCGCTGTCGAAGCGACCGCTGCCGCCCTTGACGTTCTTGGCGCCGGCGTAGGTGTAGCCGGCGGAGGCCTGCCAGCCACGGGCAAGCATGCCTTGCAGTTCAAGGTCGACGCCTTTGGTTTCCACTTCACCGGAGGCCACGGAGCAGGAAGCAACACCCGGTGCACAGGCATCAAGCCCTTGGGCGAGATTTTCCTGGTTCAACTGGAAGTAGGCCAGGCTAGCGTTCAGCGCCCCGTCAAAGTACTCGCCCTTGATCCCAACTTCACGGTTGGTACCCGTGACCGGCGGCAGAAGGCTGCCCTGGAAGTCCACGTTGGCTTGCGGCTGGAAGATTCTGGTCCAGCTGGTGTACACCGAGTAGATATCGTTTATGTCGTAGATCAGGCCGGCATAGGGGGTGTATTCGCGCGTAGCCTTGTAGTCGGCGCCGAACGTGTAATCGCCGGAAATAGTGTTCTGTTCGTATTCATACCAATCCAGGCGTGAACCGAGGATCAATTTCAGGTCGTCGCGCAGATGGAAGCGCACGGTGGCGTAGGTGCTGTATTGATCGACCTTGCCCTTACGAGACCAGTTGTAGTTGATGGCCGGTTTTTCTACGCCGTGATAGTCGAAGTTTGATGGGTCGAGCACGATGTTTGGGTCATTGAGGAAACCACCGCCGGGGCCATCGTCGGTTTTATCATTGCGATAGCTGCCACCGAGCACCAGTTCGTGAGTCGCGCCAAACAGGGTGAAGGGTCCGGAAACGTAGCCGTCGACGCTTTTTTGTGTGTGCTGGTAGGTGTAGCGGCCCACGTTCAGGTTCAACTGATCTGCACTGGGGTCCAGTCGATAGAAACTGGTGCCCAGCATGTCCAGGTCGCCTCGCAGCCACGTGGTATTCAGGCGCAGTTTCCAGTCGTTGTCGAAGCGGTGCTCAATTTCGGCAAATGCGCTGGTGTTTTTCTTGTTCCAGTAGGTCCAGTTCGGGCTCATGCGCGTCGAGCGGGATATCGGCAGGAGCGTACCATTGGCCCTGGTCGGGATGCCCGACCAGTCGGCTCCCGGGTTGTCTTCACGGTTGTAGTACGCACCGAGGGTCAGGGTCGTGGCTTCGCTCAGGTCAAATTCGGTGATGCCGTACAACAACTGGCGCTTGCTGCTGTAGCCATCGGTAAAGCTGTCTTTGTCCTGGAAGGCACCGACCACGCGGCCTCTGATCGAACCGACAGAATTGAGTGCGCTGCTGGCATCGATTTCGGTGCGGTAGTTGTCCCACGAGCCGGCGCCCAAAGTGACTGAAACTTGCGGCTCGACGGTGGGGCGCTTGCGGATCAGGTTGAGGGTGCCGGAGGGGTTGCCGGCACCGAGCATCAGGCCCGACGCACCGCGCACGACTTCAACCCGGTCGAACATCGCCAGGGTCGACGTGCCAAGGGTGTCGCTGTCATACGCGACTGGCAGTCCGTCAATCATGATGTTGTCGATGGCGGAACCGCGGGAATAGAACTCTGGGCGCTCGCCGCCGGTTTTGCGCATGGTCAGGCCTGGGGTGTGAGTCGAAATGTCCTCCAGAGACTGCATGTTCTGGTCATCCATGCGTTGGCGAGTGATTACCGTGACCGACTGCGGCGTCTCGCGCATGGAGGTGGCCAGTTTGGTCGCGGTACTCATGGAGCCGGTGGTGTACGATCCGCTCCCCTCTGTCGTCGCTCCCTGCGATTGGCCCGTGACACTCGTCGCGCCAAGCACCACCGTGGTTCCGTTATTGGCAGGGATCAACACGTAGCCACCATTGCTCTGACGCTGCGCTTGTAACCCGCTGTTCGCCAGCAAGCGCATCAGTCCCTCCTCGACGCTGTACACGCCAGTCAGGCCCGCCGTAGTCAGGCGGCGGGTTTGCTCGGTATCAAATGAAATAGTCACGCCCGCCTGCACTCCGAACTGGGTCAGGGCAGTACCAAGCAGGCCTGAGGCGATCTGGTAGGACGTCTGGCTTTGCGCCAAAACTGGCGTGGACATTAGCGCCAGCCCCGACAGACTCGCGAGGCTCAGTCCAAAGAGGGCCAAGCGAACCGGGCGGGTCATTGAAGTCTTCGCATAGAGGGGAAGCAGGGGCATTCGTTGATCCTTCCGTTGTCATGGCAGAAAGTCGCCGTCATCGCGGCTTGTGTCATTGACGGATGAGAATCAAAATCAGCAAGGTGACTCGTTAAACATTTTCCAATCGAACTCATGCCGGTTCGATGCTAGCCCAATAGCGCGTCAGGTAGTGCACTCTCACCGGTAAGGTCTGGCTTAGGTTTTCCAGCACGGTATCCGTATCATCGATGCGGAACGTGCCTGAGATGCTCAGCTCCTGAACCGATACAGCGCAGTACGCCAGGGCGATAGCGTCCCAGCTCTTCGATGAAAGCGCCCAGCCTCGCAGGCGACTCCAGTAGTGAGATTTAACGGATGGATTAAATGCGCCTGACTGGAAGCTGTAACGATGTTCATGCCTGTTGTTGCTCGATTGCTTGAGATCGCTATCGCGAGCAAGCCCAGCTCCTACGGAGTGAAGTAGGTCCGGGGGCTTGTTGTTCTTGTGTTGGATGACGCCTTCCCAGCTTTCGGCAGCTCCTACAAAAATTTAGCGCGCACAAAAAAGGCCCACCTTTTGGTGAGCCTTTTCTGGTACTGCGTATGGTGCCGGCACCAGGAGTCGAACCCGGGACCTACTGATTACAAGTCAGTTGCTCTACCAACTGAGCTATACCGGCGTGTTAGGGCGACGATTATAGCGATTAGAGGGGTTCTGTAAACCCCTGAATTCTGACTATTTTTGCGCAATTGCAGTTTTTTTGCCTGGCTGGTTATTTTGCCCACTGCAATGGCTTCTATTTGCACAGTCAGCAAGGAATTACCTATGCCCCCGCACTGGAATTTGGTTATGGGGACCGTCCTCGCCTAATGCAGCGAATCGATTGAAAACCCCTATGACAGGCGCGTTGATGGTCATTAAATTGACGACTTGCCGTTTGTCTAAAAAATAGCCAGCCGCGACATCAAAATAATGACACTTTTATGCGCTTGAAGCAGACTGCACGGACTAGGGCGACCAGAAAAAGACCTGCGGTAAGCAGTCGTATCAGCTGACCTTTTCACGTCTTTGAACTTCGCCGTGACGAGGAACGCGCTATGAGTTTTACCGATGGTCTTCTTGCCCTGCTTGGCAAAGATGTCAGTCGCGACGCCCGTGGGCTGAATGCGCGGCTGCACTTTTTCGGCAGCATCCCTGTGGATGATGGCACCCCGTTTCCCCCTCAGACTCCCAGCGCCAATGAGCATTGCCTGCCGGTGGACAAGGCCGAGCGGCGTCCGTGTGTGGTGGCGTTGGTGTCGGTCAATGGCGGCGTGGGGCGAAGCACCCTGGCCACGGCGTTGAGCAGCGGTTTGCAGCGCCTGGGTGAGTCAGTGGTGGCGGTGGATCTGGACCCCCAGGATGCATTGCGATTGCACTTCGGTGTCAGCCGCGCCTCGCCCGGGATTGGTCGCGCCAGCCTGCGCAACGCACGTTGGGAAACCCTCCAGCAACCGGGCTTTGTCGGCAGTCGCGTGATCACCTTTGGCGATACCGATATTCGCCAGCAGGACGACCTCCAGCGCTGGCTCAAACATGAGCCGCAATGGCTGGCGCAGCGCCTGGCAGCCCTGGAGCTGAGTGCCCGCGACGCGGTGATCATCGATACTCCTGCCGGCAATAACGTCTATTTTCATCAAGCCTTGAGTGTCGCCGACGTGGTATTGGTGATTACCCAGGCCGATGCCGCTTCCTTGGGCACCCTGGATCAACTCGATGCCTTGATGGCGCCGCACCTCGAGCGCGAGCGGCGACCTCATGTTCACTTTGTGATCAATCAGCTCGATGAGGACAATGCCTTCAGCCTGGATATGGTTGAGGCATTCAGGCAGCGCCTCGGCACGAAGGAGCCATTGGAGGTGCACCACGATTTAGCAATCAGTGAGGCACTGGCGTTTGGCACGGATCCCTTGGACAGCCAGGCGTTGAGTCTTGCGGGTGACGATATCGATGCGCTCTGCCGGCTGCTGATCGCACGCAGAAAACACCTGTGAATAGCGGTTTATACGCGTAACAGCAGATGCTTATGCACAATCGGTTGGACTGAGTTGTCACGAAACAGCCATTTTGTGGAGCCGTTCTCATCACGCCGCAACTGCCTGTTTTACGTGCGTTTTATTTTGTGAACAAAAAATGACCAGCGCGGCTTTCGGCCTGTAGCGCAGATGGCTACGGGCTCCGTAAAGAATTCATCAACAGAGTTATCCACAGGTTGGGGTGCGACAATTTCGCCCCTTAATCGCGCTCGGCGAGCACCATCAAGTTGCGCGGCGTCAGGGTCGGTTCGCAGAAGCTGCCTACTTCGACCGTGTAGCCGTTTTCACTCAGAAACAATGCCCGATCCAGCACCAGCCAGACCTCCAGCGGGCGCCGAAACAGACCACGTACCAATTCCAGGTTCCTGACCTCGGCCAGACGGCGCCAGCCGTATGCCTCCAACGCCACCCAATCCTGCTCACCTGTGGATAACCCTTTGCGGTTTGCCAGCTCCCGGCAGTAGTCAGCGAAGGGTTTGTCCAGCCAACTGGCGGGCAGGGACGGCGTGGGCAGGTAGTCGTCGTGGCCTCGTAGCTCGCGTTGCAAGTGATCGAACCCCAGGCGTCGGGCCATGGACGTGTCCCGCTGCAAGCGCACGCGTTTGCCAGCGGTAACGGTTTCGCTCAGCGGCAGGCCAAGGTCGTCGATCGACAGCTGCAGGCACGATGCACGGCCTGCGGTGGACAGCGGTTGGTAGGTGGCGGCATTGATGCGGTTGTAGCAACACGGCGCCAGCGCCAGCTGTTTGCAGCCGGCGGCGCTGGCCAGATGCAGCAGGCGCACATGCAGGTCGCCACAGGCGTGCAGGGCGACGGGTGTGTGTTCGGGGCCGATAGCCACGTCGGCCATCACATCTTGCAGGCAATGGGTGACCGGCAAGCCGTGATGCTCGCTCAGGGCTTGGCCGGCGGCGATCAGTGCCGGGTCGTATTCCAGGCAGGTCAATGTTTGGCCTGTTTGCAGCAAGCGACGACCCAGGTGGCCCTTGCCTGCACACCAGTCCAGCCAGTGCCGGGGTGTTTGTGCAAACGGCAGCGCCGCGCCGAAGGCTTCGATTTGTTCCCACTTGCGGCCCGGCACGTCGACGTTCAAGCGATGGCGGGCGGGGTGCAGGGGCTGCGTCGGCAACTTATCCACAGCGCTGAGTTGCAGGGCTTGCTCGGCGAGCTGTGGAAAAGGCGCAGGCGCGGCCAGGTCGTGGGGATGGTTGTGACTGGCGTCGGCATCGGCCAGCGAGCGTTGACGCAGCCACTCGGCGAGGTCGGGATGCCGGGTTTCCCAGGCTAGCTGGCGATGCGTGAAGGGCCGTGGTTTCCACAGCCCCTGGTGCTCGATCAGAAACGCATCCAGCGCCGCAAAGCGTGTCTCAACGTCCCTGGCAAGCATCGACGCGCAGCCAGCGTTCGAGCAGCTTGAAGCCCCGTACCAGGATGTAGGCCATCAGCAGGTAGAACAGGCCGGCAGCGAAGAAGATTTCCACCGGCAAGTACGTGCGGGCAATGATGGTGCGCGCCATGCCGGTCAGTTCCAGCAGGGTCACGGTGCTGGCCAGCGCGCTGGCCTTGAGCATCAGGATCACTTCGTTGCTGTAGGCCGGCAGGCCGATGCGCGAGGCGCGGGGCAGGATGATGTAGAACAGCGTCTTCGGCTTGGACATGCCCAGGGCGCGCGCGGCTTCGATCTCGCCGGGCGGGATGGCCTGGATTGCGCCGCGCAGGATCTCGGCGATATAGGCGGCGGTGTGCAGGGTCATGGTCGCCGTGGCGCACCAGAACGGATCGCGCAGGTACGGCCACATGAAGCTGTTGCGCACCGCGTCGAACTGCGCCAGGCCGTAGTAGACCAGAAACAGTTGCACCAGCAGTGGCGTGCCACGGAAGAAGAAAATATAGGCGTAGGGCAGGGCGCTGACATACCAGCGACGCGAGGAACGGGCGATCCCCAGGGGGATCGCCAGCAGCAGGCCCGCGATCACGGCAATGGCCACCAGTTCCAGGGTCAGGGTCGCGCCCTGGGCCAATTTGGGCAGCCACTTGATGATCACGGCCCAGTTCAGGCCCAGGTCGAAATGCGCCAGCCAGCTGTAGTCGCCGCTCATTGGGTGCTCCTTGCAAAGCCGCGGGCGGCGCGTTTTTCCAGGAAGTGCATGCCGGTCATGGCCAGGACGGTGAGGCCCAGGTACATGAAGGCGGCCACCATGAAGAAGGTGAACGGCTGCTTGGTCACGGTCACGCCGATCTGCGCGTGGCGCATGATTTCTTCAAGGCCGATCACCGACACCAGCGCGGTGTCCTTCATCAGGATCATGAACAGGTTGCCCAGGCCCGGCAAAGCGATGCGCCACATCTGCGGCATGATCAGGCGAGTGAAGATGCGAAACTTCGACAGGCCCAATGCCACACCGGCTTCGCGGTGGCCCTTGGGAATGGCGAGGATCGCACCACGGAATACTTCCGTGGCGTAGGCACCAAAGCACAGGCCCAGGGCAATGACCCCGGCAGCAAAGGCACTTAAAGAAAGGTCGGGGTTGCCAAAGAACTCCCCCAGGGCACGCATCAGGTTGACCGTGCCGAAATAAATCAGCAGTACCCACAGCAACTCGGGAATACCGCGAACGATGGTCGAGTAAGCACCGCCAAGCCATTGCAGCGGCTTGTACGGGGACGTCTTGGCCAAGGCGCCGGCGAGGCCGAGCACCAGCCCCAGGCACAGGGCCGTGAGCGCCAGTTTGACGGTCATCAGCGCGCCAGCGGCGAGCGCCGGGCCGAATCCGTAGAGATCGAAATTCATGGTGTTTTCATATCGCGGCAGGCATTGCTGAAAGCCGGCGCGCCCGAGGGGGCGCGCCGGTCAGGCCGTTCAGATCATTCGATGCTGAACGGGAAGTACTTGTCGTTGATCTTCTTGTAGGTACCGTCAGCCTTGATCTCGGCCAGGGCTTTGTTCAGGCGCTCGCGCAGCGGGTCGCCCTTGCGTACGGCGATACCGATCTTGTCGCTTTCTACCACCGGGTCGCCCTTGAATTCATAGGCGGAACCGTCTTTGCTCTTGAGCCATTCGTACTGCACGTACTTGTCGGCGAGCATCCCGTCGAGGCGGCCGGACGTCAGGTCGAGGTAGGCGTTTTCCTGGGTGTCATAGAGCTTGGCGGTGGTTTCCGGCAGTTTGTCTTCCAGGTAGGTACCGGCCAACGTCGCGCGTTGTGCACCGATGACCTTGCCCTTCAGGTAAGCGGCGTCGGTCTTGAAGTCCGTCGTGGCTTTAGGGGCGATGAACTGCAGCTTGTTGGAGTAGTACGGGTCGGTGAAGTCGACGGCCTGCTTGCGCTCATCGGTGATCGACAGCGAGGACACCAGGAAGTCGAACTTCTTGGCGTTCAGGGCCGGGATGATGCCGTCCCAGTCGGACACATACACTTCGCACTTTTCGACTTTCATCTTGGCGCACAGGGCGTCGCCGATGTCCTTGTCGAAGCCGACCACGTTACCGCTGGCGTCTTTATTGTTGAACGGCGGGTAGGCCGCTTCGATCCCCATTTTCAAGGTTTCTGCCATGGCCGTGGCGCTGAACGCCATCGAGACGGCCGCGGCCAGAAGGAATTTTTTATAGTTCTGCATGCATGTTGCTCCGTTAGCGGTTGCTGGACATGAATTGTTTGCAGCGCGCCGAAAGCGGGTTTTCAAATACCTGCTGTGGCGATCCTTGCTCTTCGACCAGGCCCTGGTGCAGGAACACCACTTCACTGGACACCTGGCGGGCGAAGCCCATCTCATGGGTGACCAGCAGCATGGTGCGGCCTTCTTCGGCCAGCGCGCGGATCACATTAAGTACTTCCTGGACCATTTCCGGGTCAAGCGCGGATGTAGGCTCATCGAACAGGATGACTTTGGGCTGCATCGCCAGGGTGCGCGCGATGGCCGCCCGTTGTTGCTGGCCGCCGGACAATTGCGCGGGGTAGGCGTGGCGCTTGTCGCTGATGCCGACCTTGGCCAGCAAGGCTTCGGCGACTTCGATCGCCTCGGCCTTGCTCTGGCCGAGCACACGGCGGGGTGCCTCGATGATGTTGTCGAGGATGCTCATGTGCGGCCACAGGTTAAAGTTTTGAAACACAAAACCGATTTCGCTGCGCAGGCGATTGATCTGCTTGCCGTCGGCGGCCATCAGCTCGCCGTTTTTCGCGGCTTTGAGCTTGAGCTCTTCGCCGGCGACCAGGATTTGGCCCTGGTGCGGGTTTTCCAGCAGGTTGATGCAACGCAGGAACGTGGACTTGCCGGAACCGGAGGAACCCAGGATCGAGATCACGTCGCCGTCGCGAGCGGTCAGCGAGATACCTTTAAGTACCTCCAGCTCACCATAGCGTTTATGCAAGTTGCGGATTTCAAGCGCGGGCGCGGCCTCGGCCATGTGCGGTCCTCATTGTGTTCATTGCGTTCCTGCTGTTGGGCCGCCTTCCTGGCGAGGCGCCAAGCTAGCATAGCGCCTTGATGGCAGCCAACAGCGCGGCCGGCGGTAAACAGGCGGTGTGCGGCAGGGTGTCGCATCGGCACAGCAGCGTGTCGCGCCATCAACAACCGAACAACCGTTTGAACCTGTAAAACCGCAGGCTTCGCGTAAAAAAGGGCGCGATGGTGCCAGCTTTGGGCGGGTGTTGGAAGGGTTAACCGGGCAAACGGTGCTTATCAGCCCTTTTATGGAGCGTCACGTACTTTTTGTGTGTGTTTTTGGTGCGCTGGGTGGCCTTGGAAGTGAGTCGCACGGTAACGCTATAGCGGAATGCCATTGTTCTCAATGACTTGCGATTGCTGTCGAATCATCCTACAGCCCGCGCCAATCGCGCCCTTGTAACATTTTGGCGCAAATCTTGCGTAAAAAATAAAGAACGCCCTGTTGGTTTCTTTTCACGAGAAAGATTTCAGGCCGGGCGGACCGTTTTCGCAATTCCTCGTAAAGGTGTGTCAATGAGTAGTACGCAAAGCTCCAATGACCTCGAACAGGGGCTCAAACCGCGTCACGTCACCATGCTGTCGATTGCCGGCGTCATCGGTGCCGGTTTGTTTGTCGGCTCCGGCCACGCGATTGCTGCCGCCGGCCCTGCCGTACTGCTGGCCTACGCCGCTGCGGGGACGCTGGTGGTATTGGTGATGCGCATGCTCGCCGAAATGGCCGTAGCCTCGCCTGACACCGGTTCGTTCTCCACCTACGCCGACCGCGCGATCGGCCATTGGGCCGGTTTCACCATCGGCTGGTTGTACTGGTGGTTCTGGGTATTGGTCATCCCCTTGGAGGCCAACGCCGCAGCGACCATCCTGCATGCATGGTTCCCGGATGTGGCCATCTGGGCCTTTACGCTGATCATCACTTTGCTGCTGACGGCGACCAACCTGTTCAGCGTGAAGAACTACGGTGAGTTCGAGTTCTGGTTTGCGTTGATTAAAGTCGTGGCGATCGTGGGCTTTGTGATCCTCGGCCTCGCGGCGATTTTCGGCTTCCTGCCGACCAGCCAGGTCAGCGGCGTTTCGCACCTGTTCGACACCCAAGGCTTTATGCCTAACGGCATGGGCGCTGTCTTGGCTGCGATCCTGACCACCATGTTCTCCTTCATGGGCACCGAGATCGTCACCATCGCCGCCGCCGAATCGAAGAACCCAGGCCAGCAAATCACCAAGGCCACCAACTCGGTCATTTGGCGGATTGGTTTGTTCTACCTGTTGTCGATCTTCATCGTAGTGTCGCTGGTGCCATGGAACGATCCGACCCTGGCCGCCGTAGGTTCCTACCAGACCGTGCTGGAACGCATGGGCATCCCGAATGCCAAGCTGATCGTCGACCTGGTGGTCCTGGTCGCTGTGACCAGTTGCCTGAACTCGGCGTTGTACACCGCTTCGCGCATGCTGTTCTCGCTAGGTCGTCGCGGTGATGCACCGGCAGTCGCCAAGCGCACCAACAAGAGCGGCACGCCTTACTGGGCAGTGTTGCTGTCGACCGGCGCGGCGTTCCTGGCAGTGTTTGCCAACTACGTGGCCCCGGCGGCGGTGTTCGAGTTCCTGCTGGCCAGTTCCGGTGCCATCGCGTTGCTGGTGTACCTGGTGATTGCGGTATCGCAACTGCGCATGCGCCAGAAGCGCACGGCGGCGGGCGAGAAGATTGTGTTCAAGATGTGGCTGTTCCCAGGCCTGACCTACGCAGTGATGGTCTTCATCGTGGGCACGCTGACCATCATGCTGTTCCAGGAAGCGCACCGGGTCGAGATCATCGCGACCGGTATCCTCAGCTTGCTGGTGGTCGTGGCGGGGCTGTTTGTGTCGAGCCGTCGCAAGGCCCAGCGGGTAGGCGCTGCAGCACTTAGCTAGGTTGCACCAATGCCTGTAAGAGCCGGCTTGCCGGCGATGGCGTCTTCAAGGGCCCCATCGCCGGCAAGCCGGCTTTACAAAGTCAGAGTTGGGTCAGTGCCTGCGAGGCCGCGAGGTAATCCGCCTGGAACTGCGGCGATTCGATCCACGCCAGCGCAGCCGCTTCATCATCGGTGTCCGTGGCCCACTGCCGATATTCGATCAGTGCCGCCAGGATGAAGTCGGTGGCTTCCTCTTCGCCTTCCTGCTCCAGCACCAGCGCCAGCAACGGGTGCGCCAGGAACACTGCACACAATGCCTGCTGGCTGATCTCGCCGGCTGTGCGCATCTCGACGAACAGCTCAGTCAAATCCACCGATTCAAGGTCAATGCGGCTGTCATCGCCGGCAAACGCATCCGGCTTGCTCGCGACGGCGCGCTGGGTACGGTTCTGCTTGGCCTTGGCCTTTGCCCGTTGGGCGCGTTTTTGCTGCTTGTTTGGCGAGGCCATGGGCTCAACGTCCTGAGGATCTGGGATGAGTATTGAAGCGCAGGTTGGGGGGAATCCCAAGGGTATCTGCGGTTAATTCGCCGTTTTGCAGCCACGCCAATGCAATCGGCCACAGCCGATCCTGATACTCGCTGCGAAAGAACGCGAAATGTCCGACCTGTTTTTCGCCGATATCTTCAGGCGCAATCCGCAGGTGAGTGCGTTCGCTGCCGTCGAAGTAGTCCAGTAATCGCTCAATCGCCGGCACTGTGCCAAACGGATCATCGGTGATGCTGATCGCCAGGATCTGCGCGCTCACACGACTGAACGGCAAGCCCGCCAGCGCGCGACCGCTGGGCCGCGTTTCGTACCTGGGCGTCGGCGTGCTCCAGTCGCGTACCACGCCTGCCGGCGTGTCCTCCAGCCAGCCCAGCCGCTTGCCCGGGAAGTACCCGCACAGCGCGGTGACCAGCGGCATCACTACATGCCACTTGGCAAACATCCGCCAGCGCCCGCTCGCCTGGTAGTCGCGCCAGTAGGCGAACTGCGCGCCCACCGTGACGATCCGCCGGATCGCGGCCCCTGAGGCGGCGAGCCCTGCCGCACAACCGCCGAAGCTGTGGCCGACCACATCAATCGGCTGGCCCGGAAACTCCCGCTGCACCCGCTGCAGGATCGCCTCGAAATCCAGCGCGCCCCAATCCGACCACGAGGCCTTGAAGCCGCGCAATGAACCGCTGCGGGATTCGCCGATGCCTCGGTAGTCGTAGGTAATCACGTCGAAGCCGTGGGCGAACAGGTAATCGGCGAAGCGTGAGTAATGGCGGCAGCGCACCGAGGTGGCGGCGTTGATGATCACGGCGGGGCGCGCCAGGTCGGTTCGGACGTGGCGCCAGGTGAAGCCGCCGAGAAGGTGGCCGTCGGCAGCGGGCTCGCGGAATGCTTCTGGGGCAGGTCGGGTGGGCAGGTTCATAGGTCGACTCGATCCTTGCGCTTCGATGTAGGCTGGAAGGCCCATGCGCTTTTATAGTCAGCCGAAATTAACAAATTTCGCCCGGCACAGGCGCAGGAATTATTGCGATGCTCGACCTTATCCCCCGGGGTGCTTAGGCTTACGAACTTTTGATCAACCGGAGTCAGTCCATGACCCGCGACACCCTCGAGCACAACCAGATCCCGGTCTACTTCGTCGCCGTCATTCTGGCCGTCGCCTTCGGCCTGCTTGCGCCGTCCTGGGAGCATGGGCTGGGTGCGCTGGTCACGCCTGCCATCGCGGTCTTGATGTACGCCATGTTCCTGCAAATCCCTTTTCTGGATCTGCGTCAGGGCCTGGGCAACAGGCGCTTCCTCGGGGCGTTGCTGCTGGCCAATTTCATCCTGGTGCCGTTGCTGGTGTGGGCGTTGACGCGTGGCCTGGTGGAGCGCCCGGCGTTGCTGGTGGGCGCCTTGCTGGTGTTGCTCACGCCGTGTATCGACTACGTGGTGGTGTTCACCCACATCGGCAAAGGTGATGCGCGACTGATGCTGGCGGCGACGCCGGTGCTGTTGCTGCTGCAGTTGCTGCTGTTGCCGCTGTACCTGGGTTTCATGCTGGGCGCGCAGTCCGAGGTCGTGGTGGCGGCGGAGCCGTTTATCGAGGCGTTCCTGTGGTTGATTGTGCTGCCGATGGTGCTCGCGGTGATCACGACGTCGCTGGCGCGCAAGTCGGCGCTCATCAATGCCTGGAACAGCGCCTGGGCGTGGCTGCCGGTGCCGGCGATGGCAGCGGTGCTGTTGGTGGTGATCGGTTCGCAAATCACCTCGGTGGTGCGCGACATCAACCTGCTGCTGCCGGTGATCCCGGTGTATGTCGGCTTCCTGGTGCTGGCGCCGCTGATGGGCGCGCTGGCGGCGCGGCTGTTCGCGCTGCCGGCGGCAACGGCACGGGCGGTGACCTTCAGCGCGTCAACGCGTAATTCGCTGGTGGTGCTGCCCCTGGCGCTGGCCTTGCCGGAAGACGTGCGAGGGCTGGCGGCGACGGCGGTCATCCTGCAAACCCTGGTCGAACTGGTGGGTGAGCTGATTTACGTTAGGCTGATTCCCAAAGCGGTGTGGCCCGCAGGTCGGTAAAAGCGCAAATGTTCAGGTTTGTTCAGGCGCTATTCAGGGGCTCGCTCGGCAACATAGGTTGGCGCTCCCTACCTGACAGGTCTACTGATGGATCATCGCAACCGTTTTCGCATGGAATCCCTGGGCATTTTCCTGCTTGCCTTGTTGCTGTTTACCCTGGGCATCTGGGATCAGCAGCCGCAAGGATTTGACGGGCGTTGGGCGCTTTTCCTGCAGGAAATGTTTCGCCATGGCGCGAGTCTTTTCCCCACCACCTACGGGCAGCCCTACGCGGACTATCCCGGCACCGCGACGTTCTTCAGTTTTGTCTTCGCCCGGTTGTTCGGCGCGCCTAACCATCTGGCGAATATCCTGCCGACCGCGCTAGCCTCGGCCGGGGTGGTGGCGCTGATCTATCGCCTGCTGGTGCCGTACGGTCGCAGTTGGGCGCTGCTTACCGTGCTGTTGACCCTGCTGACGACCCAGTTGCTGGAGAAGTCGCGCTCGGTGTGCCTGGACCAAATGGTCGCGCTGTTGTGCCTGGGCAGTTTCTACTTGCTGCACAGCGGCGAGCGCCTCGGCTCGCGGTGGCGGCAACTCGCCGTGTTCCCGTTGTTCGTCCTCGGCTTTGCGATTCGCGGCCCGCTGGGCTTGATCGAAGTCTGCGGCGTGGTGTGCGTGTACTGGGCACTGGCCCGGCCTGGAGCGCGGGTCAGGCAGGTGTTGATTCACGGCATCGTCGGCCTGGTGTTGCTGGCGGCCTGCTGGTGGCTGCTGGTGAAACTCGCGCGCTTGAGTGGCGGCGATCCGTTTGCCGATGAGGTGTTCAAGATGCAGGTGGGCGGGCGCCTCGATGAAACCGGTGAGCCGTTCTATTTTTACTTCCAGCTGAGCTTGTACCGCTATTTCCCCGTGGTGCCCCTGGCGCTGGCCACACTGGTTGCCCTGCGCCAGCGCTGGGCGCAGCGCTTCGACGATGATGTGCAATTGGTCGTGCGGCTCGGCGCCTGCGGCTTGATGATCCTGCTCGGGTTGTCGGTGCCGCACTTCAAGCGCGCTTATTACATCCTGCCGATGGTGCCGATGTTTGCCGCTGTCGCGGCCTATGGGCTGCTCCAGGCGCAAGGATGGCTGATTGGCGTGCGCCGATGCTACGAGGGGCTCGTCGCGGCGCTGCCGGCGTTGTGCGTGGTTGTCGTGTTTGTCTGTCGGCATAGTTGGCAGAAACACGGTTACTGGCCGGGCGTCTCGCTGCCGTTGTTGATCGGTGGCTTGGTGATCCTGCAAGTCGCGGCCCTGCTTGCCTGGCGGCGAGCAGGGCGGCTGGTGTGGCTCAGCGTGTTCGCACTCGCGGCGCAGTGGCTGGTGCTGGTGACGGTAGTGGAGCCCGCCAAGGACCTGCAGTTCGACACCCGCCAGTTTGTCAGCCAGGTGGAAGCCCTGCGCGTGGCGCAACCGGGGCCGCTGGTATTTGTGAATCTCGGCCGGGACACCTGGGCAGTGCGCTACATGATGAACCTGGAGCATGACGAGCAGCCGTTGTTTGTCAGTAGCGCCGACGCTGCGCGGCTGGACACTCTGCCCCGCCCGGCGTGGGTCATTGTGGCGCGCAAGGAAACCGCGCTGCTCAAGGGCACGCCCCTGGAGCATCTGGCGCCAAGCTTTGAGGGGCGCTTGAACGACAATCCCCTGATGGTGTTTTTGTTGGAGTGAGTCAGTGACGGGCTATCCGCCTGCCGGTCACGTGAGGGGGCTGATCGGATGCACGAGCATGGCTCCCAGCCATCCGACCAAGAGCGGGTGGGTGGTGACGCTGATGTGGAATGGGGGCTCGGCGAGTAGCGACTTCGGTCATATATAGGGCTTATCCAGTTGCTCGGGGATGAAGCCTTCGTCGCGCAGAGATTTGATCACGCCCCTGATCAGATAGTTGTTGGAGAACCCGATGGTATATTGCCGCGCGCCTGGGTTTATGGGGCGCAGCATGCCTTGATCGACCAGTTTTTTTATCTGGTAGGTCCTTTGCGGGCTGGACAGTTTCGGGAGGGTCTCGGCGATGTCGCTCGACTTGACCACTTTCAGTTGTATGGTTGTACTCAGGATTCTCTCCTCGAGGGGGGTGATCCATCCGCGTTCCTTTGCCATTGAAACGGTGGGAGCGAGGATGTGCTTGGTCAGGTAGCCGTAGTCGGTGAGCCTGCTGACTTTTTCCAGTTCGTCCCTGATACCCGCGAGGACATACGTGCACCAGGCCTCAAGGCCGTCTTTGGTGCCTGTGTCTGCGGTGGAAAGCATCGCGTAATACTTTTCCCGATCGATGCAGAACACGGCCGTCGGGTTGAGTACTCGCCCTCCTGCGCTGACATTGAAACCGTACTTCATCAGCAGTGCGTAGGTTAGAAGGCGCACGACGCGGCCATTCCCGTTGCCGAAGGGGTGAATCCAGCCGAATCGATGATGAGCCAGTGCTACCTTCATCAGGTCATATTTGGGCGCATCTTGTTTATTGATGAAGGCGACCAGCTCTTGCATGTACCCCGGCACCATGACGGCATCCGGTGGAAGGTGATCTGACTGGGCAATCCGCACCCCCGCCTCACGGTACGCGCCTGGTGTGCGATCACCTTCACGTTGTAGTCCTTGAACCGTGATCGAGTGAAGTTCTCGGATGGCGAATTCGGTCAGGTCGGCACCTGGCTGTACGATGCTTTCGACGTAGTCCATGGCCTTTTCGATGTTTGCGATTTCACGCAACTGGTCGGAGCCTTCAGCTGTTCCATCAACTTTGCTTTCGATGTAATCGGCCAATGTGGTGTGGTTACCCTCAATACGAGCGGAACCCAAGCTTTCCAACGTGTGGAAGAGGTCTTTCAACTGAAAGAACACCGCAGGCGGTGTATCGCCGCCGAGTTGCAGGCGCCTCAGGTGTTCCAGTTCGCCCAGTACGTCAACCAGGCCCGAGTCGAACGAGGGATTCAAAAGCTCCAGATCGTGGTGAAGAAACTCGGCCATTTCAAAAAAATCTCTAATTGGATTTTGATTATCTCAAAAATAGGATGCCTTGGTGCCCGCAGATTAGGCTTTGAGGACCTCAATAGGTCCTGCGTTATCTCAAAATAGCAGTTCAGGTAAGTGAAAAATATCGGAAATGAAGTGGTGTTCAGCTTCGTCGCATTTTCGGATGTGGAAGCGTGCTTGAGATGAAAAGGTCGATTCTCATGGTAATCATGAGCATAGCCTCCGAACTGGGCCTTTTTGCGCTGTCGTGGAATCTGCAGGGGTGAACTCAAGTGCAGGTCGCAGGCCGCGGTCGGAAGAGGTCTGGATGACGGTGGTAAAGCGGCCCCCTTGCAGGGCGCATCAGGTCGGTGTCTCGCCAGCGAATGTGTTTGGGCTTATTGGGGGGGGGCGCTTAGAAATCGCAGGCAACAAAAAACCCGCACTAGGCGGGTTTCTTGTGTGTTTCAGATGATATTTGCACCACCTGAAACTTAATAGTGGTGCCCAGAGACGGAATCGAACCGCCGACACGGGGATTTTCAATCCCCTGCTCTACCGACTGAGCTATCTGGGCAACGGGGCGCATTAAACGGGTTTTTCAGGGGGTCGTCAAGCAAGTTTTCAAAAAATATTTAATTATTACCGTCGCTTACGTGCCGACCCCGGTTTTTGATCAATTATTGAGCAGGCGGCACGTAGCCGTCGGCCTTGGCGTAATCCTCGCCGGAAAAGAACTTGTCCATTTCGCCTGACAGGTATTTACGATCTTCGGCGTTCATCATGTTCAGGCGTTTTTCATTGATCAGCAGCGTCTGGTGTTTCAGCCAGTCGCCCCATGCCTGGGCGGAGATGTGATCGAAAATGTCCTGGCCTTTCGCACCTGGGTACGGAGGGCGTTCCAGGCCGGGCAATTGTTCTTTGTACTTGCGGCACATTACGGTGCGGGTCATGACGACACTCCTGCATTCAATACGTCGGCCGCGCGCTTCAGCAGTTTCTTGACCGGGGCGGCAAGGCCCAGGCGCGGCGGGGTGGCGAGGTTATACCAGAGCCAGTCGGCCTCGGCCACGTGATGGGCGGATTCCTCGACCTGGACCAGCCAGGGTTCGATGGCCAGCTGGAAGTGGCTGAAGGTGTGGATCAGCCCCGGCAGTTCCTGCTGTTTGCCCAGTGCCAGCGCGTGCTGGTGGGCGAGGTGTTCCAGGTCGGTGAGGTCGTCCAGCTCCGGCAAGCTCCACAAACCGCCCCACAGGCCGGTGGATGGGCGCCGGTAAAGCAGGATTTCGCCTTCGGCATTGGCCAGCAAGGGCATCAGCGTGCGCTTCTGCGGGATGCTCTTGCGCGGCTTGGGGATCGGGTAGCGCGTCTCCAGGCCGAGCATATGGGCTTCGCAGCCTTTTTCCAGAGGGCACAGCAGGCAACTGGGCTTGCTGCGGGTGCAGAGGGTGGCGCCCATGTCCATCATCGCCTGGGTGTAGGCGTTGACGCGGTCATGCGGAGTGAAGCGTTCTGCGGTGGCCCACAGCTGCTTCGCCACCTTGGGCTCGCCTGGATAGCCTTCCTGCGCGGTAAAGCGTGCCAGCACGCGCTTGACGTTGCCGTCGAGGATCGGCGCGCGCAGGCCCATGCTCAGGCTGGCAATTGCGCCGGCGGTGGACAGGCCGATACCCGGCAGTTCGGTGAGCTTTTCGACAGCCCGGGGAAACTCGCCGCCGTACTCGGCCACGACGATCTTCGCGGTCTTTTGCAGGTTGCGCGCCCGGGTGTAGTACCCCAGGCCGGTCCACAGGTGCAGCACTTCATCTTCCGGCGCGGCAGCCAGGGCCTCGACCGTTGGCAACGAGGCCATGAAGCGGTCGAAATAGTTGAGCACGGTGCTCACCTGGGTCTGCTGCAGCATGATCTCCGAGACCCACACCCGGTAAGGCGTGATGCCCTGTTGCCAGGGCAGGTCATGGCGACCGTGGCGGTCGTACCAGTTGAGTACGGCCTCTGAAAACTGCTCGTTTCTCATCGTTTGAACAGGCCTTTCAACGCGTCTTTCAACTGCGGGTTTACCTTGTCGAGTTTCTCTTCCAGCTTCTCGCTGAGCTTGTTGCCGGCTGCCTTGATCGCGACCTGGCTCAGGCCGTCCTTGTCCAGGCGGCAGGCCTTGGCGCCCAGTTCCAGCGGGCCACGGCAACGCAGCGGTACTTCGATGTTCTGGAAGTTGGAGCCGACCTGGCAGGCCGGGTCCGGCGTATCGCGCTGGTCGCCTTCGACGATGATGCCGACGCGGTAATCCATGCCGAGTACGCGCAAGTCGACGTCGCCGTTGCCGTTGACCGTCAACCCTGGAATGCGCACTTTCAGGTCGGGGTTGCTGGCCATGCCGTTACGGAATGTCAGGTTGCCGCGCAGCTCCTGGAAGGGCGTGTCCTTGCCCTGGGGCGTGCTGCTCAGGGTCTTGCGGTTGAGCAGGGCGATGCCGGTGCACAGTTGCTGTTCGAGGTTGGCGTTGAGCAGCACGCCGTTGTTGATCACAAAGCTGGCGGTACCGTTGAGGCTGTCGATCAGCGCCTTCTGGCTGTTGCCACGGCCGTTGAGGTTGCTGTCGAGAGTGATCTGGCCCTTGACCGGCGGGTTCTGCCCCTGGGCCTGCAGGATGCGTTCAACCGGCACCTGCTTGATATGCGTTTGCAGCGCGAGGACCGGGATGTCCTGGCGCACGTCGAGGTTGCCGTTGGCCTGGAACGTGCCGTTGTAGAGACCGCCGCTGAGGGTGTCCAGCTTGAGTTGGCCGTCGACGCCGGAGGCTTTCAGTGCCGCGTTCTGGATCGGCAGCTTGCTCAGCGTCAGCTGGCCGAAGGCGAGGTCGGCGTCTATGTCCAGGGTGCGCAGGTGCGTCAGCGGCAGCAGCTTGTCGGTGCTCCAGGCGCCTTTGGTGGGCGCGTCCGGCAGCGGTGTAGTGCCACCGGCGGCCATGGCCCCGGCTTCGCTGTTCTGCACTTCGGCCTGGCGGGCGGCGCTCGCGCCTTTGGCGGAATCGGACTTGGCCGGCAGGTAGTTGTCAGCGTTGAAGGTGTCGCCCTTGAGCTGAACCCGCAGCGACTGCTTGGCGAAATCGTCCACGGCAACGCGGCCGGTGAAGGTGCTGCCGTCGAGTTTCAGGTTCAGGTCTTCCAGCGCCACGCTGTTTGGCGTGCCCTTGAGGCGGCTGACCAGCTCGACCTTGCTCAGGCTGCCGTCCGCCATCGGCGGCAACGGGTGGCCGACGCTGTCGAGGAACTTGGCCAGGTCAAACTGGGCAATGGACAGCGCGCCGCTGAATTGCGGGGTCTTGTCCAGGTCATTGACCTTCAGCTCGCCCAAGGCGCGCAGCTGGTTGGCCGACAGCTTCAGGTTGGTCCACTCGGCGATATTCGCCGCCTGGTCCACCAGCAACTGGCCCTGGGTGGAGAAGGTCACTGTCTTGCCTTGCAGCGGCTCGCCCGTGGCTTCTCCGGTGATTTTCATGTCCTCGAACTGGTAGCGCTTGAGGGCGCGCTGGATGCGCAGGTTGCCGTTGAGCTCGGTCTTGACGCGCATCACCGGCTGGTTGCTGCCGAAGAAGGCGGTGAGCTTCACCGGAATGCTCGCGCCTTCGTGCACGGCACCGGCGCTCAATTGGATGCTTTCGGCGCTGAACTGCTTGCCGGTCTGTTCATCGTTGTATTCGACGCGGGCGTTGTTGACCGTCAGGCTGTCGATATCCAGGCGGATCGGCTTTGACGGTTTTTCCGGCTCGGTCTCGGCAGGTTGCTCGGTCGGTGCGGGTGCGCCGGTGCTGGCCGACGACACGTTCTTGCCGATGTCTTCCCAGTTGCCGTGGCCTTGCTTGTCGCGGGTCAGGCGCAGATTGAGGCCTTCGACACGCACGTCGCTCATCTGGACTTCGCGGCGCAGCAGCGGCAGCACGCGCACCGACAGGCCCAGCATCTGCAGGTCTGCGAACGGCTGAGTCGGGTTGGTCAGGGTCGCGACGCTGGCTTCGTGCAGTTCAAGGCCGAGCCAGGGGAACAAACTCCAGCCGATATCGCCATTGAGCGTCAGCTCGATGTGGGCCTTGTCGCGGGCTATCTGGCGAATCTCGTCTTTATAGTCGTTGGGATCGAAGAGATGGGTCAGGGCAAAGCCCAGAGCCACAATGATCAGCAACAGCCCGAGAAGTACCAGACCCAGGATTTTGCCGAACGCTTTCATGGGCGAGTCCTTGTATGTCGATTTCAAAATTTAGCCGCAGAGTATAACGCCCGACGGCCCGCGTCAGTTCGCGGATCGTTACATTGTATCCAGGGGCGCGGGAACGGGTTTCTGGCGTCAAACAAAACAGATTTCCTGAAAAAGGTGATATCAGTTTGGTTTTTCTGTCATCCACAGGTGCTAATCTGCGCAGGTTCGTCTGCCTTCTGCGACACAACGTCGCGCTTAAAAGGAGCTTTACTCAACAACAACGGCCAACGCTTTGCGTGCAAGGCCGAGGGAGAGAGCGCCTGACGGACACATACTAACAACTGGGGGAAACACCAATGAGCACTAGCACTGCAGCAGGTCATACTGCCGCACAGCCTGCGTTCCTGTCCAAGGAGCGCATTATCGCCAAGCCCGGGTTCAACCGCTGGCTGGTTCCACCGGCCGCCCTGGCCATCCACTTGTGCATCGGCATGGCCTACGGTTTCTCGGTGTTCTGGCTGCCACTGTCCAAGGCACTGGGCATCACCAAACCGGTCGCCTGTGCGCCGGACATGGGGTTCATCGCCCAAGTCTTCTCGTCCCAATGCGACTGGCCCATCTCCATGCTGGGCTGGATCTACACCCTGTTCTTCATTTTCCTGGGCTGCTCGGCAGCGATCTGGGGCGGCTGGCTGGAACATGCCGGGCCTCGTAAAGCCGGGGTTGTATCGGCCCTGTGCTGGTGTGGCGGCCTGTTGATCTCGGCGCTGGGTATCTATACCCACCAGATCTGGCTGATGTGGATCGGCTCCGGGGTCATTGGCGGTATCGGCCTGGGCCTGGGCTATATCTCGCCGGTGTCGACCCTGATCAAGTGGTTCCCGGACAAGCGCGGCATGGCCACCGGCATGGCGATCATGGGCTTCGGCGGCGGCGCAATGGTTGGCGCTCCCCTGGCGGCAGCGCTGATGGGCCACTTTGCCACGCCGACCAGCGTGGGCGTGTGGCAGAGCTTTGTGGTCATGGCGGCGATTTACTTCGTGTTCATGATCGCCGGCGCGCTGCTGTACCGCGTTCCGCCGACCGGCTGGAAGCCTGAGGGCTGGACCGCGCCAGCGAAAAAAGCCAGCAACGCGATGATCACCCACCGTCACGTGCACGTGAATGTGGCGTGGAAAACCCCGCAATTTCGCCTGGTGTGGCTGGTGCTGTGCCTGAACGTGTCCGCAGGTATCGGCATCCTCGGCATGGCTTCGCCACTGCTGCAGGAAGTCTTCGGCGGCAAGTTGCTGGGTGTGGACGTGCCATTCGGCCAGCTTGATGCCGGTCAGTTGGCTTCAATTGCGGCAATTGCCGCGGGCTTCACCGGTCTGTTGAGCCTGTTCAACATCGGTGGTCGGTTCTTCTGGGCGTCGTTCTCCGACTACCTGGGGCGTAAAAACACCTACTTCGTGTTCTTCGCCCTGGGCTTTGCCCTGTACGCGCTGATCCCGAACCTGGGGCACCTGGGCAACGTGGCGCTGTTCGTGGCCGCGTTCTGCATCATCCTGTCGATGTACGGCGGTGGTTTTGCGACCGTCCCGGCTTACCTGGCCGACCTGTTCGGCACCCAGATGGTCGGCGCGATCCACGGTCGCCTGCTGACCGCCTGGGCCGCTGCGGGCGTACTCGGCCCGGTGTTGGTGAACTACCTGCGTGAGTACCAGTTGAGCATCGGCGTGGATCGCGCTGCGGCCTACGACATCACCTTGTACATCCTCGCGGGGCTGCTGGTGCTGGGTTTCCTCTGCAACCTGCTGGTGCGTCCGGTGGCCGACAAGTACTTCATGACCGATGCCGAACTGGCCGCCGAACAGGCGCTGGGTCATGACAAAGGTACCGATGCCTCTACGTCGCTGGAGTGGAAGGCGTCTGCGGGCAGCAAGCCGTTGGCGATCGCCGCCTGGCTGGTGGTGGGTATTCCGTTGGCGTGGGGTGTGTGGGTGACCCTGCAGAAGACCGCGGTACTGTTCCACTAACACCGCAAAAATTTTGTGGGCGCGGTTCCTGTGGGAGCCGGGCTTGCCCGCGATGGCATCACCTCGGTGCAACTGAAAAGCCGAGGTGTCTGCATCGCAGGCAAGCCAGCTCCCACAAAAGCTGGTTCTTACCTGTATGCACATGTCTATCGTCGACACTCCATCAGTCTTATCCCCTCCGATGTTTCTGTTTAGCGCCCGCGCCCCTATAATGGCTGCCTTTTTCGCCCAATGATTTTGCGGAGCTGGTGATGGCCGAACGTAAGGCGTCCGTCGAGCGCGACACTCTGGAAACCCAGATCAAAGCCTCGATCAACCTGGATGGCACCGGAAAGGCCCGATTTGATATCGGTGTACCTTTTCTTGAGCACATGCTGGACCAGATCGCCCGTCACGGGCTGATCGACCTGGATATCGTCAGCAAGGGCGACCTGCATATCGACGACCACCATACGGTGGAAGACGTAGGCATCACCCTGGGCCAGGCATTTGCCAAGGCCATCGGCGACAAGAAAGGCATCCGTCGCTACGGCCACGCCTATGTCCCGCTGGACGAAGCGTTGTCGCGCGTGGTCATCGACTTCTCCGGCCGCCCTGGCCTGCAGATGCATGTGCCCTATACCCGCGCCACCGTAGGCGGGTTTGACGTTGACCTGTTCCAGGAATTCTTCCAGGGCTTCGTCAACCACGCACTGGTCAGCCTGCACATCGACAACCTGCGCGGCACCAACACCCACCACCAGATCGAAACCGTGTTCAAGGCTTTCGGCCGCGCGCTGCGCATGGCTGTCGAGCTTGATGAACGCATGGCCGGGCAAATGCCATCGACCAAGGGCGTCCTGTAATGCAGACGGTCGCGGTTATCGATTACGGCATGGGTAACCTGCACTCGGTGGCCAAGGCCCTCGAGCACGTCGGTGCCGGCAAGGTGCTGATCACCAGCGATGCCAACGTGATTCGCGAAGCCGATCGCGTGGTGTTCCCGGGCGTCGGCGCGATTCGCGATTGCATGGCCGAGATCCGTCGCCTGGGCTTTGACAGCCTGGTGCGCGAAGTCAGCCAGGATCGCCCGTTCCTCGGCATCTGCGTGGGCATGCAAGCCTTGCTCGACAGCAGTGAGGAGAACGACGGCGTCGACTGCATCGGCCTGTTCCCAGGCCAGGTGAAGTTCTTCGGCAAAGACCTGCACGAAGACGGCGAACACCTGAAGGTCCCGCACATGGGCTGGAACGAAGTGCGTCGTACCGTCGACCACCCGTTGTGGCACGAAATTCCTGACATGGCGCGTTTCTACTTCGTGCACAGCTACTACATCGCCGCCGGTAATCCGCGCCAGGTGGTGGGTGGCGGGCATTATGGCGTCGACTTCGCCGCCGCGCTGGCCGAGGGCTCGCGGTTTGCCGTGCAGTTCCACCCGGAGAAGAGCCATACCCATGGCCTGCAGTTGCTGCAGAACTTCGCCGCCTGGGACGGTCGCTGGTAAATGGCCAAGAAGCCGAAGCTGCCGGTGCTCAACCTCACGCCTGAGCAGGAGGGTGAGGCGATCCTCAAGATCAAGCGCTTCATGGAAGACCGTTTCGAGCTCAAGCTGGGCTCGTTCGAGGTCGCCGAGATCCTTGAGTTGTTCACCACCGAAGTGGCTCCGCACTATTACAACAGGGCGATTTTCGACACGCAGACGCTCCTTAAAGAAAGGTTCGAAAGCATCGAAAGCGACCTGTGGTCGCTTGAAAAGAGCAGCTGAGAGCGTCAGGCGCCAAGCTGCAAGAATTGATACGCGTGCTTGCTTGCAGCTTATAGCTCGCAACTCGCAACTCTTTTGACGAAGGAAAAAGCATGCTGATTATCCCCGCTATCGATCTCAAGGACGGCGCTTGTGTACGCCTGCGCCAGGGCCGCATGGAAGACTCCACCGTGTTCTCCGATGACCCGGTGAGCATGGCTGCCAAATGGGTGGAAGGTGGCTGCCGTCGTCTGCATCTGGTGGACTTGAACGGCGCCTTCGAAGGCCAGCCCGTCAATGGCGAAGTAGTGACCGCGATCGCCAAGCGCTACCCGAACCTGCCGATCCAGATCGGCGGCGGTATCCGCTCCCTGGAAACCATCGAGCACTACGTCAAGGCGGGCGTGAGCTACGTGATCATCGGCACCAAGGCCGTGAAGGATCCGGCGTTCGTCGCCGAAGCCTGCCGCGCGTTCCCGGGCAAGGTGATCGTGGGCCTGGACGCCAAGGACGGTTTCGTCGCCACCGACGGCTGGGCTGAAATCAGCACCGTGCAGGTGATCGACCTGGCCAAACAGTTCGAAGCCGACGGCGTGTCTGCCATCGTTTATACCGACATCGCCAAAGACGGCATGATGCAGGGCTGCAACGTGCCGTTTACCGCGGCACTGGCGGCGGCCACCAAGATCCCGGTGATCGCCTCCGGCGGTATTCACAACCTGGGCGACATCAAGTCGCTGCTGGACGCCAAGGCTCCCGGGATCATCGGCGCCATCACCGGCCGCGCGATCTACGAAGGTACTTTGGACGTCGCCGAAGCCCAGGCTTACTGCGATGCCTACGCGAACAGCTCCAAGTCGTAAGCTGAAAGCTGCAAGTCAAAGCACACCTGCTCCAGCTTGCCGCTTGTAGCTTGAAGCTTCTTAATCGGAGATTAAGTCAATGGCTTTAGCCAGACGCATCATCCCTTGCCTGGACGTCGACAACGGTCGCGTGGTCAAGGGCGTCAAGTTCGAGAACATCCGTGATGCCGGCGACCCGGTGGAAATCGCGCGTCGCTATGACGAGCAAGGTGCCGACGAGATTACCTTCCTCGACATCACCGCCAGCGTCGACGGCCGCGACACCACGCTGCATACCGTCGAGCGCATGGCCAGCCAGGTGTTCATCCCGCTGACCGTGGGCGGCGGCGTGCGTACCGTGCAAGACATCCGCAACCTGCTCAATGCGGGCGCGGACAAGGTCTCGATCAACACCGCTGCGGTGTTCAACCCGGAGTTCGTCGGCGAAGCCGCGCAGCACTTCGGCTCGCAGTGCATCGTGGTCGCCATTGATGCGAAGAAAGTCTCTGGCCCGGGCGAAACCCCGCGTTGGGAGATCTTCACTCATGGCGGTCGCAAGCCGACCGGCCTGGACGCGGTGGAGTGGGCGATGAAGATGGAAGGCCTGGGCGCCGGTGAAATCCTGCTGACCAGCATGGACCAGGACGGCATGAAAAATGGCTTCGACCTGGGCGTGACGCGCGCCATCAGCGACGCGCTGGGCATCCCGGTGATCGCTTCCGGCGGCGTCGGCAACCTGCAGCACCTGGCTGACGGCGTGATCGAAGGCCACGCCAGCGCGGTGCTGGCGGCGAGTATTTTCCACTTTGGCGAATACACCGTTCCCGAGGCCAAGGCCTACATGGCAGCGCGCGGTATCGTCGTTCGCTAAACGTTGCTGGACACCATGGCGGGCGCGCGGCACTCTCTGCGCTTGCCATGGATTCCGGTAGCCTTCATGTTCAAGACCCTGCTGCTCGCCCTCGCCAGTACTTCCCTTTTGTTGGCAGGTTCGGCCCACGCCGAAGAACCGTCTGACGCCGCCCTGGTGTTGCTGACGGAAAATTTCCCGCCCTACAACATGGCCAAGAACGGCAAGAACTTCGCCAAGGAAGAAAACATCGAAGGCATCGCCGTGGACATCGTCCGCGAGACCTTCAAGCGCGCCGGCATTTCCTACAACCTCACGCTGCGTTTTCCTTGGGAACGAATCTACAAACTCGCCCTGGAAAAGCCTGGCTACGGGGTATTCGTGATGGCGCGACTGCCGGACCGCGAAGCGCTGTTCAAGTGGGTCGGCCCGATCGGCCCGGATGATTGGGTGATGCTGGCCAAGGCTGACAGCAAGATCCAACTGGCCGACCTGGAGCACGCGCGCCGCTACAAGATCGGCGCCTACAAGGGTGATGCGATCGCCGAGACCCTTGAGAAACAGGGGCTCAACCCGCTGGTGGTACTGCGCGACCAGGACAACGCGCAAAAGCTCATGGATGGCCAGATCGACCTCTGGGCCACCGGTGATCCTGCCGGGCGTTACCTGGCGCGTCAGGTCGGTGTGACCGGGCTCAAGACCGTACTGCGGTTCAACAGTGCGCAGCTTTACCTCGCGTTGAACAAGGAGGTCCCGGACGAGCTGGTGGCCAAGCTGCAGGCCGCGCTGGACCAGTTGCGTAAAGACGGCGTCGTCGACCAGATCATGGCGAACTATCTTTAACTGGCGAGCACTTCTATGGGAGCAGGCAAGCCAGTCTCCCACCGACTGCGCTACACAATCAGCGGCCTAAACACGCCCAAAAATGTGGGAGCGGGCTTGCTCGCGAAAGCGCCGGGTCAGTCACTGAAGCTACTGACTGATGCCCCGCTATCGCTGGCAAACCAGGCTCCCACCGACTGCGCTACCCAATCAGCAGGCTAAACACGCCCAAAAAATGTGGGAGCGGGCTTGCCCGCGAAAGCGCCGGCTCAGTCACTGAAGCTGCTGACTGATGCCCCGCCATCGCAGGCAAACCAGGCTCCCACCGACTGCGCTACCCAATCAGCGGCCTAAACACGCCCAAAAATGTGGGAGCGGGCTTGCCCGCGAAAGCGCCGGCTCAGTCACTGAAGCTGCTGAATGATGCACCGCTATCACTGGCAAACCAGCCCCAACAATGAATCGTCAGCGGTAAATACCATTCTTGCCGTGCCCGGCCATCGCCTGGTTACCGCGCACGCTGATCATCAGCTTGATATCAATCCAGTCGACCCCCTGGGCCTTGAGCTTGGGTAGCTCGCGCTCCAGCACCGCCAGGGTCTGTGGATAAGGGTGGCCGATCATCACCGCCGAACCCTGTTTGTGCGCCAGCTTGATCGCGGTTTGCAGTTGCGTGGTGATTGCTGCTTCGGTGCGTTCATCATCGAGGAACACGTCTCGCGAGACATGCGCCAGGCCGATCTTCTGTGCTTCGGCGGCGGCGACGGTTTGTGCGCTGGTGCGGCTGTCGACGAAGAATTTGTTGCGCCGCTGCAGCTCGGCCATCAACCAGGCCATGGCGGCCGGCTGGGCGGTCATGCGACTGCCCATGTGGTTGTTGATACCGGCGGTGTACGGCACGGCCTTGAAGGCGGCGTCCAGGCGCTTGCCGAGTTCTTCGATGGGCAGCTCGGGGTGCCAGGCGAACGGGCCGGTGGCCGGGTCCATGGGCATGTGCAGGATCACGATCTTGCCAGCCTTGTGCGCTTCACGGGCGAATTCGGCGGCGTGGGGCGTGTCGGGCATGACCGCGGTGGTGACCGGCCCAGGCAGGGCCAGCACGCGACGATCCCGGGCCAGGTTTTGCCCGAGGTCGTCGATGATGAGGGTCAGGTAGGCTTTGTGGGGCTCGCTGGCGGGAGCCGCGTGAGCGACTCCCGCCAGGCTGCACAGCACAGCGAGGATCAGGGCAAAACGCATATCAACGGCTGCGTGTGATGCTCAGGCCCTTGAGCAGGCTCAGCGCCTGGGCCAACTGGTAATCGTCGTCCTGCGGCATCGGCTTGGCTTTGGCGCCGCTGCCGGTTGGCTGGTCGGCGCCGCCGTTGCCATTGCCCAGGTGACCTTGCAGGTCAGCCTCTTTGTAGTACTCGCTGTCGATCTCGTTGGTGATCTTGGCCTTGCGCACTTCGATGTCGGGCACGATGCCCTGGGCCTGGATCGAACGACCATTCGGCGTGTAGTACAGCGCGGTGGTGATTTTCAGCGCACGGTCATTGTTCAGCGGCAGCACGGTTTGCACCGAGCCTTTGCCGAAGCTGGTGGTGCCCATCAGCACGCCGCGCTTCTGGTCCTGCAGGGCGCCGGCGACGATTTCCGATGCCGAGGCGCTGCCGCCGTTGATCAGCACGGCCAGTGGAACGTTTTCGCTGAGGTCGTTGCCGGTCGCCGAGAAGCGCAACTCGGAGTTGGCGATACGGCCCTTGGTGTAGACGATCAGGCCTTTGGTGATGAAATGGTCGACCACTTCCACCGCCGACTGCAGCACGCCGCCGGGGTTGTTGCGCAGGTCGAGCACGATACCGCTGAGTTTCTTGCCGTTGTCCTTGCGCAGCTTGGCCAGGGCCTTGGCCACTTCGTCGCCGGTCTTGACCTGGAACTGGGTGATACGGATGTAGCCGTAGCCCGACTCCAGCAGCTGGCTCTTCACGCTCTTGACCACGATGGTGGCACGGGTCAGGGTCACGTCGAACGGGTTGCCGCCGTCGCGTACCAGGGTCAGGGTGATTTTCTGGCCGATCTTGCCGCGCATCTTGTCGACGGCTTCGGTCATGGTCTGGCCGCGGGTCGGCTGGCCGTTGATCTTGACGATAAAGTCGCCGGCCTGGATGCCGGCCTTGGACGCCGGGGTATCATCGATCGGCGAGACCACCTTGATATTGCCGTCTTCGGAGCCGACTTCAATGCCCAGGCCGCCGAATTCACCGCTGGTGCTTTCCTGCAGCTCGGCGAAATCTTCCGGGCCCAGGTAAGCGGAGTGCGGGTCGAGGTTGCTGAGCATGCCCTTGATGGCATTTTCCAGCAGGGTCTTGTCGTCTACGGGTTCGACATAAGCGGCCTTGATCCGGTCCATGACCTCGGCAAAGGTGCGCAATTCGTCCAGCGGCAACGGTGCCTTGGTGGTCGCGGCCGAGGCGGCGGGTGCAGCCGGGGCAGCCTGGTCGGCGAAAGCCAGGGGCGCGCCGATCACCAGGGCGATCGTCAGGGCCAGCGAAGTGAGGCGGGACAAATGCAGCATGTCGAACGAACTCCTAATGTAGATGCGACCCTTATCCTTGGGTTCTGCACCATTGTGCAGGGTCGCTCGGGCGGCCCTGCTGACGAATAGCGAAGTACAGCGCCGGGGTGTCCTGGCCACCACTGTTACCCACAGTGGAGATGGATTCACCGGCTTTTACAACATCACCTGCCGACTTGAGTAAAGTCTGATTGTGGCCGTAAAGGCTCAAATAGCCATTACCGTGGTCAAGAATCACCAGCAAACCGGCGCCCCGCAGCCAATCGGCGAACACCACGCGCCCACCGTGAACGGCATGCACCTGGCTGCCGGCGGAGGCGCTGATCATCACCCCATCCCACTTGGCGCGGGTGTCATCGCCACGGGTTTCACCGAAGCGTGCCAGTAATCGACCATCAACTGGCCATGGAAGTTTGCCGCGAGCTGAAGCAAAAGGGCCACCGAACGACTCACCGGCGCTGGAAACCAGCGGCCCGGGCGCTGCATGTGCCGGTTTACGCGGCGCGGGAGCGTCCGAGGTGGCAGCCAGTTCGGCCTCACGCTGACGCTTTTTTTCGGCTTCCTGCTGGGCGATCAACGCCTTTTGCCGCGCTTCTTCGGCCTCGCGTGCCTGGCGCGCCAGGGTTTCCTCGATGGTCTTGAGGACTTTGGCCAGGTCGGCCTGGTCTTGCTCACGGGCCTGCAGCTTGGCGTCACGGGCCTTCACGTCGTCATTGAGCTTGGCCAGGGCCAGCTGGCGTTCCTTGCGGACCTTGTCGAGTTCGTCGCGCTGGGTGTCGAGGGCGCTTTTCTGGTCCTGCAACTGCGACTGCTGGTTGGCGATCTCCTGTTCGACATTGACCAATTGGCGCAGGGTCTCGTTGAAGCTTTTCAATTGCTCCAGGCGGGCCTTGCTCAGGTAGTCGTAGTAGGTCAGGGTGCGCGCGAATTTTTCCGGGTTCTGCTGGTTGAGCAGCAGCTTGAGGTATTCCTGGCGGCCGCTCTGATAGGCGGCGCGGGCCTGGATCGCGATCAGGCGTTGCTGTTCAACGCGTGCGCTCTGGAGTTTTTTTTTCTCAGCGTCGAGTCGCTCCAGTTCCGACTCGCTCTTCTTTAGTTCTTTTTGCAGCTCCTGGACCTGCTTCTCCAGCTTGCCCATCTCGGTTTCCGTGCCGCGCAGGTCTTTCTGTACCCCGGATTTTTCTTCCTGGAGCTTGCCGAGCAGCTTTTTCAGCTCGGTAATGTCCTGACGCGTAGCGTCCAACTGTTGTTGGGTTTGTGCGCGCTCATCGGCAAATGCCGGTTGGAGCAGGCAGACAAGAGCAAGGGTAATCAAGGCGCGAAGCATAGAGGCGGGCGACACCAGGGAAAGGGACGGCCTAGTATGCCCGCCAAGCGCCGCAAAAAAAACGCCCAATTCGGGCTGGAAGGCAAGATAGGTGCCGAGTGGCGCCGGTATAGCAAAACGATATCTTTGAAAACTCTGCAAAACCAATGTGGGAGCGGGCTTGCCCGCGATGACGGTGGGTCAGCCATATGAATGTCTGCTGATCTACCGCTATCGCGGGCAAGCCCGCTCCCATACTGCTTTGTGGTGTATCCGAAACTTAGACCAGGATAGAAGTGCCGGTCATCTCTTTCGGTTTCTCCAGCCCCATCAGCTTCAGCATGGTCGGCGCCACGTCCGCCAGCACGCCGCCTTCGCGCACTTTCAGGTCACGCTTGCCGACGTAGATGAACGGCACTGGCTCGGTGGTGTGGGCAGTGTGGGCTTGCCCTGTGGATTCATCGGACATCTGCTCGCAGTTGCCGTGGTCGGCAGTGATCAGCGCTTCGCCGCCGACTTTTTCCAGCGCGTCAACGATGCGGCCGACGCACAGGTCCAGGCATTCCACCGCCTTGGTGGCGGCTTCGAGGTTGCCGCTGTGGCCGACCATGTCGCCGTTGGCGTAGTTGACCACGATCACGTCATAACGCTGGTTGTCGATGGCGTCGACGATTTTGTCGGTGACTTCCGGCGCGCTCATTTCCGGCTGCAAGTCGTAGGTGGCAACCTTTGGCGACGGGATCAGGATGCGCTCTTCGCCCGGGAACGGCTCTTCGCGCCCGCCGGAGAAGAAGAAGGTCACGTGGGCATACTTCTCGGTTTCGGCGATCCGCAGCTGGGTCTTGCCGTTTTTCGCCAGGTAGTCGCCCAGCACGTTTTCCAGGCTGCCCGGGGCGAAAGCCGACGGGGCCGGGATGTTGGCGGCGTATTGGGTGAGCATCACGAACTCGACTTTCGGCTGGCGCGCGCGTTCGAAGTCTTTGAAACCGGCGTCGACGAAGACGTGGCTCAGCTCGCGGGCACGGTCGGCGCGAAAGTTCATGAATACCACGGCGTCGCCGTCTTCGACTTTCACCGGCTCGCCGATGGTGGTGGCCTTGACGAACTCATCGCTCTCGCCACGCGCGTAGGCGGCTTCCAGGCCTTCCTGGGCGGTGGCGGCGTTGAATTCGGCCTGGCCGTCGACGATCAGGTTGTAGGCCTGTGCCACGCGGTCCCAGCGGTTGTCGCGGTCCATGGCGAAGTAACGGCCGACCAGGCTGGCGATGCGGCCCTTGCCCAGGGCGGCGAAGGTGGCGTCGAGCAGCTCGATGGAGGATTGCGCGCTTTTCGGCGGAGTGTCGCGGCCGTCCAGGAAGGCGTGCAGGTAGATTTTGTCGGCGCCACGCTTGAAGGCCAGCTCGGCCATCGCGATCAGGTGATCCTGGTGGCTGTGGACGCCGCCGTCCGAGAGCAGGCCCATGAAGTGCACGGCCTTGCCGGCCGCGACGGCTTTATCGACTGCTGCGCAGATGGTCGGGTTCTCGAAGAAGTCGCCATCGCGGATCGATTTGGTCACGCGGGTGAAGTCCTGGTAGACCACTCGTCCGGCGCCGAGATTCATGTGGCCGACTTCCGAGTTGCCCATCTGGCCATCCGGCAGGCCCACGTCCATGCCGGAACCGGAGATCAGGCCGTTGGGAACGGTGGCGACCAGGCGGTCGAGCACGGGCTTCCTGGCCGCGTATACGGCGTTGTCGTGGTGGCTTTCACTGTGTCCAAAGCCATCGAGAATTATCAGGACCAAAGGTTTAGGCGTAGTAGTCATAGATCCTCTCGCGGCGTTAATAAAGGAAGACAATTGAAAAGGGAGTGGCAGTTTAAAGCGAAGTTCCGACCACGTCACCGCTTTACGGGGGTTGGCCCCCCTTGGCGGCTGTGTATACTTACCGCCATTTTAACGCCCTGGAACCTCCTTGATGGTTGATCACCTGATTGCATTTGCCACTGCCCACTACCTGCTCGCGGGTGCCTTCGTCATCCTGCTGGCGCTGCTGATCGCTCATGAATTGAGCCGCGGTGGCCGCAGCCTGAGCACGTCGGAGCTGACCGCGCTGGTCAACAAGGATGAGGCCGTTGTCGTGGATATCCGTGCGGCCAAGGAATTTGCCGCCGGTCATATCGTTGGCGCCCTGAACATTCCGCAGGACAAGCTGATCGCGCGCTTGGCCGAGCTGGAAAAATACAAGGCCAAGACCATCATCCTGGTCGACGCCCAAGGCCAGCACGCCGGCACCCACGCCCGCGAGATGCTCAAGAGCGGTTTTACCGCCGCCAAACTGTCCGGCGGTATCGGCAGTTGGAAGGCCGATAACCTGCCGCTGGTGAAGTGATATGAGCCAGGTTGTCGTGTATTCCAGCGATTGGTGCCCTTACTGCATGCGGGCCAAGGCCTTGCTGGAGAAAAAGGGTGTTGCCTTCGAAGAGATCAAGGTCGACGGCAAACCCCAGGTGCGCGCCGAAATGGCCCAGAAGGCGGGGCGCACGTCCGTGCCGCAGATCTGGATCGGCGCCAAACATGTCGGTGGATGCGATGACCTGTTCGCCCTGGAGCGCGCGGGTAAACTCGATGCGCTGCTGCTCGTCTGACTCCCAACCCCTAAAAGACCCCAAGATCAAGGATCTGAGATGACTGACCAACAGAACACCGAAGCAGCAGAAGCTCAAGGCCCACAATTCTCGTTGCAGCGTATCTATGTGCGCGACCTGTCGTTCGAAGCGCCGAAAAGCCCGGCGATCTTCCGTCAGGAATGGACCCCAAGCGTTGCGCTGGACCTGAACACTCGCCAAAAGGCACTGGAAGGCGACTTCCACGAAGTCGTGCTGACCCTGTCGGTGACCGTCAAGAACGGCGAAGAAGTGGCTTTCATCGCTGAAGTGCAACAGGCTGGCATCTTCCTGATCCAGGGCCTGGACGAAGCGTCCATGAGCCACACCCTGGGCGCGTTCTGCCCGAACATCCTGTTCCCGTATGCCCGTGAGACCCTGGACAGCCTGGTCACCCGTGGCTCGTTCCCGGCACTGATGCTGGCGCCGGTGAACTTCGATGCCCTGTACGCCCAAGAGCTGCAGCGCATGCAACAGGAAGGCTCGCCAACGGTTCAGTAAGCTGTTCTGAGCAACGACGCCGATCCAATGTGGGAGCGGGCTTGTGTGAGAGCCGGTTTTCTGTGGGAGCTGGCTTGCCTGCGATAGCGTCACCACGGTGTTTTTGAGACACCGAGGTGCCTGCATCGCGGGCAAGCCCGGCTCCCACAGAAGCCCGGTTGCCACACAAGCCCCTCCCACATTTTGTTTTGGATGTTACTTGAACCCCAATTGCCGCCAGCCTTCGTAAACCGCGACGGCCACGGTGTTGGACAGGTTCAGGCTGCGGCAGCCCTCGCGCATCGGCAAACGCAGGCGATGGCCGTCGGGCAGGGCGTCGAGCACCTCGGCCGGCAGGCCCCGGCTTTCCGGGCCGAACAGGAAGGCGTCGCCTTCGGCAAAGCTGGCGTCATGGAACGGCCGCGAACCCTTGGTGGTGAACGCGAACAGGCGTGGATGGCCCAGGCTTTCCAGGCAGCTGGCCAGGTCGGCGTGGCGCTGCAGGGTGGCATACTCGTGGTAGTCCAGGCCGGCGCGGCGCAGGCGCTTGTCGTCCATGTCGAAGCCCAGCGGCTCGATCAAATGCAGGTGGCAGCCACTGTTGGCGCACAGCCTGATAACGTTGCCGGTATTCGGCGGAATTTCTGGTTGAAAAAGGATGACGTGAAACATGCACGGCTCCGAAGGCAAAGATGCGCTGCATTCTACCCCTGAAGAAGACCCCAGGCCGAAGCTATTCCCGAAGGTCATGGGCTCGTTGGCGATCGTTGGCCTGATGATCGGCCTGATGATCGGTCGCCTGACCACCCCTGACCCGGTCCAGTTGCAGCAGGTCGAGACAGTGGCAGACGGCGTGGTGGTATGGTTCAACAGCGAACCCAAGCTGCACGGCGAGTTGGTTGATGGCACCGTGGCGCTGCTGTTTGATGCGCAAGGCAAGGCGGCCGGTGGGCAACTCAAGGTCAACGATAAGGATGTGAACTGGCGCGTGCGCAAGACCGATGGCGGCTTGCTGCTGAACCTGGTGGCGGCTCGGCCATTGCGCGGGGAGTGGAAAGGGGAGAAGGCCGATGGCCGCTGGCGGCTGGAGATCCATCTCCAAGAGCAATAAAAGAGGGAATCCCCGGCCTGCCTGTACCAAGGTCCCCAAAACGGGCTGGGGCTATGGGCGCTGTGCCACATAAGTCCCGGGTGTAAAGAAGGGAGTTCCCGGCCTGCCTGTACCAGGGCTCCCAAAACGGGGTGAAGCCATCACGGCTTCGGTGTTAAAGAGGGAATCCCCGGCCTGCCTGTACCGAGGTTCCCCAAAGCGGTGTGGAGCGCGACGCGATTCGCATCAAGCACCCCGGGTGTAAAGAGGGGATTCTCGGCCTGCCTGTACCAAGGTCCCCGAAACTGGGTAGTACAAGGGTTATTGCAGGGCGCGTGCCAGAGTCTGCAATGTGTGCCAAAAAAAATTGCCAGAAAGCGCAAAGCCCCGGGATACGGGGCTTTGGTGTTTTTGCGATTTGGTTTTTTCTTAATCAGGCGGCTGTTTTGCGCGCGGGATACGTGCCCGATGCCGGTTCATGGTGCATTGAAGCGGTGCACGATCCTTAGACTGGTACAAAACAAATGTGGGAG